>NZ_JBFBCE010000205.1:0-1455 GCF_040689595.1 Streptosporangium sp. NPDC051023
GGGCGGCTGGTCCTGGCCTCGCCAGAAACAGGACCAGCCGCCGAGGTGCTCAACACGGCGGGTGCACGGGGAAGGCGCCGGCCGCGGAGCACACGCGCCCCGCACAGGCGCGCGTCTAAGAATCTCTAAAGGTGTCTAGGCGACGTCGACCTCGTCGGCCTCGTTGGGCAGGTAGTTCATCTCGTACTCGATCCGGGCGAGGACCCGGTAGTCGTAGACGTTGTACCGGCCGATCGTCCCGAGAGGCTCGATCTTCCGGCGGGAGATCCACGACCGGACCGTGCCTGCGGGGATGCCGAAGCGCGCGGCGGCTTGCGAGGGAGTGACGACTTCAGACGGGTCGATGTCTGGATCGATCTCGGGGGGCATGGTCACCCCCGAACATGAAAAAAGCCCCTCGGAGAAAACTCTCCAAAGGGCACACCTGCGGTTGAGGGTCATCGTTGCATATGCGGACCGATCTTGTCTAATGGGGCGCACGAGGGGATGTTTTACGGCCCCTCGTGCGCCTAATGATCAGCTTCGAACGAACCCGTTGACGACCATCGGCAGTGAGGCGTCCAGGCCTGCGATGTTCAGCACGCCGGGATCCGCCGGGTCGCCGATGGTGTAGCCGCCCGGCGTCATGGCGGCGACCACGACTCGGGTGGCCGAGTTAATGAAAGATCGGTAGCTGGCCAGCGCCTGGGAGGCGTGGGAGCGTCCTGCCCAGGTCTCGTTGTCGGTGAACACCACGATGCCGTCCACGGCGAGGCGCTCCTGAGCCGCCCACTGGAACGGCAGGGACAGGTCGGTGCCACCGCCGGAGGGGCGCCAAGAGGCGATCTCGCGGAGGTTGGTGCGGGGCGTGACCTTCGAGGCGTGAACGCGCGTGTCGACATCGATGACGTGGACGTTGCCGCGCTCGATCCGCGCGAGCATGACCGCCATGGCGCAGCCCACCTCATATGCCGTGCCGATGGGCGAGCCGTTCGCGGTGACCCCATAGGTCATCGACCCCGAGGAGTCGACCGCGACGAGGAGCCGCTTGCCGGACGGCTCGACTGTGCCGAAGGACAGCTCGTAAGTCTCCTCCAGCGCGTCGGAGATGGCCGGTACGGGCGTCCAGGTCTGGCGGTCAGCCCGCGGGTTGGGCTGGCTGCTGCCGGAGTTGTAGACGCGCAGGGCGAGCCAGGCGTCCATGGGGTGGATACGAGCCCGCAGAAGCGCCTCCCGGTCGGTGAGGCGAGCCACAGCGCGGCGGGTGGCGTCTCCCATGGGCTTGAGGGCGCCGAGGCGGGTCATCCGCGCGAGGTTGCGGATGAGCGCGGTCATGCCGACCGTGTCGACGAGTGCCTCCCACACCGCGGGCTCGCGCAGCATCGCGTCCGGCAGGAACTCCCACGGCACCCGCGCCTCAGTCACGACACGGACCGCCTCGGCCGGCGTGGTGACGGCCTTGGCAGTGAGGAACCG
>NZ_JBFBCE010000205.1:1553-2709 GCF_040689595.1 Streptosporangium sp. NPDC051023
CGCGTCCGGCTCGTCCCGCAGGAACCACGAGGCCAGGGTGGTGCGCAGCGCGCGGCCGACGACCAGGCTCGTGCCGTTGCGGGACGGCTTGCCGCCGAGGTTCTTCAGGTAGCCAACGAACATCGCCAGATGGTCGGTGGTGCGGACAACCTGCGGGAAAGCAGCTTTGACCGCCCGGCGGGTGCCGAGGTCGCCGCGGGCGAACGCCGCAGCCAACGCGAAGATGGCCGGGCGGGGCTTGGGTGCGCGCGGCGGCCGGGCGGTGGAGATGGCGTGGATGAGGTCGACGACGCGGGGCCCGTCCTCGGCGATCGCGGCGAACAGCACATCGGCGTTCTCCGCGGTCAACTGGTTCTCGCCCACGTAGTAGGTACCGCCTGTGGTGCCGAGGATGACGAAGTCCTCCAGGCGCGTCCAGACGTCCTTGGCCCAGACGTAGCCGCCAGCGTTGTTCTTCACCTGGTCGGTGCGGCCAGGGATGCGCTGGGTCTGCGGGGTTGCGATCGCGGAGATCCCAGCGAGGGGGTCACGGGCCATCGGTGCTCTCCTTCTGTTCGACCCGCCTGGGGGCGGATATGCGAAAGGGGAGCGGATGTGGTGATGTTCGCCGAGTTTAAACAGACGCTCTACCGCTGAGCTACGCCCTCCATGTAGGGCGGGCGACAGGATTCGAACCTGCGACCTTCTGTTCCCGATAACCGACTAACTTCGACCCGCTCCCCTGCTCGTCAGCCCTGCCGATGGTGCGGATATGGAGACTCCGACCGGGTTGCCCTACCAGTTGGGCGTCAGGCCAGGCGAACCGACCTGACAGGATTCGAACCTGCGTTCACCATGAGTGATAACCGACCAGATTCGACCCGCACCACCGACAGGACTGACGAGCGATCAGGTCTGGAGCTGGCGCGGATATGGGGACGCCCACCGGCCTTTTAGGTGCTCTGCCAACTGAGCTACACGGACCGAAGTCCGCGGCGAGACTCGAACTCGCGACCACCCCGTTATCAGCGGATAACCGACGAGGCTTCGACCCGTGCCAGCACCAGACCTGACCAGCTCACCGGGCCGGGAGAAGGCGCGGATGTGAGAGCGGCACCGGATGTGTTCTTTGTTGCAGAAAGATAACCGATGCCATTCGACCCGCACCTACTCCAGG
>NZ_JBFBCE010000206.1:0-2696 GCF_040689595.1 Streptosporangium sp. NPDC051023
TCGTCCGGCCCGGATGGTGATCTCGATGTGCCGGTCTCGGTGGGTAATCCGGCGTATCTGATCTACACCTCCGGTTCGACGGGACAGCCCAAGGGCGTCCTGGCCGATCACCGAGGGGTAAGCAATCACCTGCTCGCCAAGGCGGCCGACCTTGAGCTGACCGCGTCCGACCTTGTGGCGTTCACCGCCCCGGTCGCCTTCGTGATCTCCATGTGGCAGGCGCTGACACCTCTGCTCGCCGGAGCGGGGCTGACGATCGTCGGCGACGACATCGCGGGCGACCCCGAGCGGCTGTTCGAGACGGTTGCCGAGCAGCGCGTGACCATTCTGCAGGTCGTGCCCTCCCTGCTGCGCGCGGCCCTCGACGCGTGGGAGAGCACCGTCCCGCCCGCCCTGCCGTCGCTGCGCAGGCTGGTGGTCACGGGGGAGGCGCTGCCCGCCGACCTGTGCGCACGCTGGTTCGCCAGGTTCCCCGGCATCCCCCTGGTCAACTCCTTCGGCGCGACGGAGACCTCCGACGACGTCGCCCACGCGAGCATCACGGCAAGGATGGCGACCGGCCAGGTCAGGGCGCCCATCGGCAGGGCGGTCCGCGGTACCGGGCTGTACGTGCTGGACGAGTCGCTCACGCCCGTCCCCACCCGGGTGCCGGGTGAGCTGTACGTCGCCGGACTCGGCCTGGCCAGAGGGTACATGGGCCGCGCCGCCCTGACGGCGGAACGGTTCGTCGCCAACCCGTTCGGCCCCGCGGGCTCGCGGATGTACCGCACCGGCGACCAGGTCCGCCGGCTGCCGGACGGGCAGTTGGAGTTCCTCGGCCGACTCGACGGTCAGGTGAAGGTGCGCGGGCTCCGCATCGAACCGGGCGAGATCGAGGCCGCGTTGCGAGCCGTCCCCGGCGTGCGGAACGCCGCCGTCGGCTTCCACCTCGACGCGTCGGGCGGTCTTCGCCTCGTGGGGTATCTGGTCGGTGAGGCGGAGACAGAGGCGGTGCGGGCCGCGGTGGCCGCGGTGTTGCCGGAGTACATGGTGCCGTCGGTGTTCGTGTCGCTGGAGGCGTTGCCGTTGACGCCGAACGGCAAGCTGGATCGGCGGGCGCTTCCCGCGCCGTCCTTCGAGGGAGAGACAGGCGGCCGGGGGCCGCGTACTCCGCGGGAGGAGATCCTGTGCGGGTTGTTCGCCGAGGTGCTGGGTGTGGCGCGGGTGGGGATCGACGACGGCTTCTTCGACCTGGGCGGCCACTCCCTGTCCGCGACCCGGCTGATCTCGCGGATCCGTTCGACGCTGGGCGTCGAGCTCAGCGTGCGGGAGCTTTTCCAGTCGCCGACCGTGGCCGGCATCGCGCGCCGCGAAGGCGTCCGCACCACCCGGCCCGCGCTGACCCCGCTCGACCGGCCTGAGCCGGTTCCGTTGTCGTTCGCGCAGCGGCGGCTGTGGTTCCTGCACGAGTGGGAGGGGCCCAGCGCCACCTACAACATCCCGATGGCCGTACGCCTGACCGGGGAGCTGGACCACGAGGCGCTGAAGGCCGCGATCGGCGACGTCATGGCCAGGCACGAGAGCCTGCGGACGACCTTCCCCGCGATGGAAGGGGTTCCCCGCCAGTGCCTCGTCGACGCGGAGCCGGTCGTCGAGCTGGTCGAGTGCGGGCGTGACGAGGTGGCCACCCTGGTCGAGCGGGCCGTCAACCACGCCTTCGACCTGGCCACCGACCTGCCGATCAAAGGCTGGGTCTTCCGGCTCGGTCCGGTGGAACACGTGCTGGTGATCGTGATGCACCACATCGCCGCCGACGGCTGGTCGATGGGGCCGTTCGCCCGTGACCTGTCGCAGGCCTATGCCGCCCGGTGTGCGGGTGAGGTGCCTTCCTGGTCGCCGTTGCCGGTGCAGTACGCCGACTACGCCCTCTGGCAGCATGACCTGCTGGGGGACGAACAGGACGCGGGGAGTCTGGCGGCCAAGCAGCTCGCCTACTGGTCGGCGGCCCTGGACGGCATTCCCGACCAGCTCGAACTGCCCGCCGATCGGCCCCGGCCCCCGGTCGCGACCTACCGGGGCGACCAGGTCTCCTTCAAGATCGAGCAGGACCTGCACGAGCGGCTCCTCGCCTTCGCCCGCCAGAGCCACGCCAGCCTGTTCATGGTGCTGCAGGCCGGTCTGGCCGCGTTGCTGACCCGGTTGGGGGCGGGCACCGACATCCCGATCGGCACGCCGATCGCCGGGCGCACCGACGACGCCCTGGACGACCTCGTCGGCCTGTTCGTCAACACGCTCGTGCTGCGCACCGACACCTCGGGCCGTCCGACCTTCCGGGAGCTGGTCGCCCGGGTGCGGGCCACCGATCTGGCCGCCTACGAGCACCAGGACCTGCCCTTCGAACGGCTCGTCGAGCTGGCCAAGGCCTCGCGCTCCTCGGCCAGGCACCCGCTGTTCCAGGTGATGCTGGTGCTGCAGAACACCCCGGCGGCCCCGCTGAACCTGAACGGCCTCGTCGTGACGTCTGAGCCGACGGGCACCATGACCGCGAGGTTCGATCTGCTGTTCAACCTTGAGGAGCGGGTTGGTGAGGGAGGGGTTCCCGAGGGGATCGAGGCGTTCGTGGAGTTCAGTTCTGATCTGTTTGATCGGCGGACGGTTGAGGAGGTGGGGGTCAGGTTCCGGCGGGTGCTTGAGGGCATGGTGGCCGATCCTGATGG
>NZ_JBFBCE010000207.1:0-2585 GCF_040689595.1 Streptosporangium sp. NPDC051023
CTCCCAGATCTGATCGCGCGCCTCGTTGTGCGGAGTACCGGGTTCCGGCGCCTCGAACGCCTCGGCCCAATCGTCGGCGCTCAGCCAGATCTCGGCCGGATCCGCGCCGCTGACCCGTGACTTCTTCGACAGACCGGGTCACGAGGTCGCTCCCGACCTGCTGGGCCGTGTGATCACACACGGCCCAGTCGCGGTCCGCATCACCGAGGTCGAGGCGTACGGCACGCCGGGGCAGGATCCCGCGTCCCACACCTTCCGCGGCAGGACACCGCGCAACGCCGTGATGTTCGGGCCTCCGGGACACCTGTACGTCTACTTCACCTATGGCATGCACTTCTGCGCCAATCTGGTCTGTCTTCCCGAGGGAGTCGGTTCCGGAGTGCTGCTGCGAGCAGGTGAGGTGGTCGCGGGGACGGAGACCGCGGCGGCCCGTAGGACGGCGGGCGCGAGCCGTACGATCACCGGGCGCAACCTCGCGCGTGGGCCGGCACGCCTCGCGGTCGCGCTTGGGTTCAGCCGGGAGCACAACGGGCTCGACGCCTGCCCGCCAGGACCGGTCAGCGTGCTCGAGGGGGATCCCGTCAAGGTCGCCTCGATCCGCTCGGGTCCGCGCACCGGGGTCTCGTCGGGGCGTGAGACGCCTTGGCGGTTCTGGATCGACGGGGACCGTACGGTCTCCCCCTACCGGCCACACGTTCCGCGCCGCAGGTAGGTTCCGCGCTGTTCTCGTCCGGCGCGGATTCACGCTGGTCTTGCCCGTAATGTGAGGGCTTCAAGTGGCGAAGTGGTGCGGTGATCGGGCAGGCTGTAGGCGAAGCCGTACATGACCGTTCGAGCATTGGAAAGCAAAGATCGTGACCGAGATTCTGGATGACCTCGCCTGGCGCGGCCTGATCGCGCAGTCCACCGACATCGACGCCCTGCGGGCGGCGATGGCCGAGGGTCCGATCACGGTCTATTGCGGCTTCGACCCGACCGCGCCCTCCCTCCACGTCGGCAACCTGGTTCCGCTGCTGACCCTCACGCGCCTGCAGCGGGCGGGACACAGGATCGTCGGCCTCGTCGGCGGGGCCACGGGCCTCATCGGCGATCCCAGCGGCCGGAGCACCGAGCGTTCACTCAACTCCTCCGAGGTCGTCGCCGAATGGGTCGCGCGGATCCGGGTCCAGCTGGAGAAGTTCCTGGACTTCTCCGACGAGTCCGGGGGAGTGCTGGTCAGCAACCTCGACTGGACCGAGGGCATGTCCGCGATCGACTTCCTGCGCGACGTCGGCAAGCACTTCCCGATCAACCGTATGCTCGCCCGCGAGTCGGTCTCCGCCCGTCTCGGCGGTGACGGGCTCAGCTACACCGAGTTCAGTTACCAGATCCTGCAGGCCAACGACTACCTGGAGCTGAACAGGCGGTACGGCTGCACGCTGCAGATCGGCGGCAGCGACCAGTGGGGCAACATCACCGCGGGAACCGACCTGATCCGCAGGGTGACCGGCGGCCACGTGCACGCGCTCACCGTGCCGTTGATCACCAAGGCTGACGGGACCAAGTTCGGCAAGACGGCCGGTGGCGCGGTGTGGCTCAACCCGGAGATGACCTCGCCGTACGCCTTCTACCAGTTCTGGCTGAACGCGGACGACCGCGATGTCGTGAAGTTCCTCAAGATCTACAGCTTCAAGTCCCGCGAGGAGATCGAGGAACTGGAGAAGGCGGCGGCGGAGCGACCCGCCGCACGTGAGGCCCAGCGCGCGCTCGCGACCGAGTTCACCACGCTGTTGCACGGCGCGGACGAGTGCGCCGCGGTGATCGCCGCCTCGGCGGCCTTGTTCGGTCAGGGGTCACTGGAGGACCTTCCCGCGCGGACGCTGGGAGAGGCGCTCGCCGAGGTGCCGCGTGCTGAGATCTCCGAGCTGGGGGCCTCGTTCGTCGACCTTCTCGCCCAGAGTGGACTGGTGGAGTCGAAGTCCGCCGCACGCAGGGCGGTCAAGGAGGGCGGCGCCTACCTCAACAATGTGAAGATCACCGATGAGGCCTATGTGCCGTCGACTGAGGACCTGCTGCACGGGCGCTTCCTGGTGCTCCGGCGAGGCAAGCGTTCCATCGGGGGCGTCGAACTGCTCGGTGCCTGACGTCTGCGCTCGGTGAACGCCCCGGCTATTGCCGGGGCGTTCGTCGTTTAGATCTGTAACGTTTGGGTAGCGAAGGTTGTCGATTCTCGTGTGGATCTAGGATGACCTGCGGTTTTCTCGGATCTGGCTGATTTGACGGGCTTCCGGGGGCGGCCTAGAGTTCACAGTGCCCCGGGAGCGAGCCGGACGCCTGAGTGCGGACGGGCCCCAAGGGCCGAACCCCCTTCAGCGAACCTCAGCGTTCGGGATCCGTGTTGACCGTTGAAAAACCGGTTGATTGGACACGTCCTGGATGTCACGGTAAGTTTGGAGGGTTGCTCCGGAGACGGGGCAGTCGAGATCCTAGCGGGTCCGGCAGGTTTGGGTCGGCTGAAGCGAAAAGCGACAGTTTGACACGGACTAGGCGGATCTGATAAGATTGAAACACGGAAGTGTGCGCCCCGGAAGCTCCGACCGGTTGAT
>NZ_JBFBCE010000208.1:0-2551 GCF_040689595.1 Streptosporangium sp. NPDC051023
GCCCGCCGGCCGCCCCTCGCGGCCCGCCCGCCGCCGGGCGGCCGGCCCCCCGGCGCCCGCGGGCGCCGGGGCCCCCCCCCCCCCCGCCCCCCGCCCGCCCCCCGGAACGGTCAGCGCCCACCGGGCCCGACCTCGACGAGAACCCTCAGGTAGTCCGGGGGCAGGTCCTCGTCGACGTCGCGGCCCTCCGCGCGTACCCACGCGTGCGCCCCGAAGGGCGGCGTGACGCGGGCGCCGACGCACCAGGTCGGCCAGAAACCCCACATCCGGCACAGGATCGCCGTGGCCAGCGCACGCGGCAGGCACCCGTTGGGCCCGCTGCACGCCCAGCTGGTCCTGACGACCACCGAACGCGCCCGGCTCGCCTCGCCGTACCGGGCGGGCCGTGCTCCGCGTCGCAGGCGAAACAGGACCCGCTGGATCTGAAGCGGCGACCGTTTCTCGAGTCTTCTCGCGACGAAGACCGCCACCCTGGCGAACAGCCGATCCCGCCGGGACAGCGAGGCGGGGTCGATGGAGATGGTCTGGGGCATGGTCATGGTCGGCTCCAAGAGGTTTCGAGATCAGTCCGGGGTGCCGGAGCGCGGGCCGCCGGTCGGGGCGCTCTCCCTTTCGAGCTGGTTGCGCAGCCAGATCTCGCAGGCGATGGTCGGCTCAAGCCTCAGGGAGAACGTCTCCACGTCGACCGGGCCGTGGCACGTCCTGCGCAGCCTCGCCAGGTCGACGATCCCGAGCCGCGCCAGTTCCGAGTCCTCGACGATCCCGATGATCTGGTCACGGTGCTTCCTGCTGCCCAGGACCGCGTTCGCCGGGGTGTGCGACTTCGTCGTCCTGGTCAGGGTGACATCGGGGACGATCCCCCGCATGGCCTCGACCAGGATGGGCTTGTACTTTCCCGGGTCGTAGCGGTCGGCGAGCCGTACCGAGAGCACAGCGTCCATCACCCGGTCGTCGAAGAACGGGGCGCTCGTCACGGCTCCGTCGGCGGCGGAGATCTGCTGGAAGCCGCGCGTCGACTGCGCGCCCGAGTGGATGGACGCCAGCGTGGTGTGCATACCGCGGTCGCCGTCCAGAACGGGGTCCAGGTCGGCGGCGCGGCGTATCTCGTCCCTGACCATGGCGATCCCCTCGGCGCTGAGCCAGGTCGGCAGGGCGGGGAACGCCCCCCAGCCGAACTCGGCGCGGCTCATGTCGACGTCATGGTTGGGAAGCCGGTCGGCGGCCTCCCGCAGCCACGAGGCGTAGGTCCCCGCGGTGAGCATGCTGCGCGCGACGCGCGTCCACGACCACCGGTGCTTGGCGGTGATGGCCCGCAAGTGGTGGAAACCGACCCGCGGCTGGCTGCGCAACAGGCGGGGCAGCCACTGGTAGGAGTTGGAGCACATCTCGTCGCCGCCGAAGCCGACCACGTGCACGCGCGGCCGGTGCCGCTCCCCCCGCATCAGGATGTGCCGGTACGGCTCGCGGTTGTGCTGGGCGAGGAAGGGCTCGTCGAACGAGTCACGGGCAGCCAGGATGCCGTCGTAGACCAGCGGCACCTCGTCGGCGGCGAGCACCTCGTGCCGCACGCCGTGACCGGCCCGCCGCAGTTCGTCGGCCGTGCGCGTCGCCCACTCGACGTCCTCATCGAGGGTGTCCGGCTGCGCGGTGGTCAACGCGACCACGTCGGCCCCCTCCCGCGTCGCCAGGGACACCAGCGAGCTGGAGTCGAGCCCGCTCAGATGGGCGGCGACGATCTGGCCCGCCGTCGCCCGTACCCGTACCGCATCGCGCAGTGCGACCCGCAGCGTCGCGGCGGCGTCGGCGCGCGACAGCTCGGCCGGGGGCGGGGACCACCATCGTTCCTCCCGCACGCGCCCTTCCCTGTCGAGCCGTACCGCGCGGCCTGGCCAGACCGCCCGCACCGTCGTCCAGACCGAGTCCCAGCCCAGCGGCCAGGGCGGGGCGGTGAACAGCAGCCGGGAGGCGATCCGTGCCGGATCGACGGCGGCGTCGGACAGCAGGGCCAGCACGTTGGCGTGGTCACTCGCGACCGTCAGGCCTCCGGCCCTGGTGTGGAACACCCGCCGCAGTCCTGTCGCGTCGCCATACAGCGTGGTGACACCCTCGCACGAGGCCACGAGGTGGAAGCTGCCCGCGATCCGGGCGCGGAGGTCGCGCAACCGCCCGCCGCCGGCCACGTCCGCCGCCCGCGCCGCGAGCCACTGGCCGGTCACCGTGTGCTCGCCCAGGACGGCGACCACGTTGTCCCCCGCCCTGCCGACCGACAGCTGTTCCCCGTCCCACCGGCCGACGAGCCAGGGACGGCCGGAAGCGTGCGTCAGTTCCGCGACGTCGGCATATCTGTCACGGAGCCGCTCAACCACGGCGAAACCGGCATCGGCGTCCGGGAGCACGACGAACCACGGAATCTTCAACTGGGACACGCTGGTGCACTCCTCCTGAGCTGAGGCCACGATGGGCGGCAGTGCCGTTCACCCCGTTCCGGCCGGGCACGGGGGAGACGCGGGGGAGCGCAGGATTTAGTGGGGGCCCCGGGGGCCCCCCCCCC
>NZ_JBFBCE010000209.1:0-2368 GCF_040689595.1 Streptosporangium sp. NPDC051023
CGGCCCGCGGTGCGCTGGCAGAAGGCGGCGTAGTCGGCGGTGTACATCAGGAAGGTGTGCCAGCCGATGTCGACCAGTTCCGACGGGCCGAGGCCGATGCCGGGGTTGGCGGCGCAGGCGGCGAGGAAGGCCAGTGCCTGCTCCATGATGGGCTCGGCGATGCCGGCGTGCTCGGGGTGGTCGACGCGGATCCGGGCGACGAGCCGGTCGAACAGTGCGGGGTTGATGAGGGCGCGCGGGTCGGTGACGGTGGGGCGGTCGACGATGACGGTCATCGGTCCTCCGTAGTGTCGGTCCTGCGGCTCCCTGTTGGGGGCGTGCTTCTACGGTGAGCGCCGCGAGGTGGCGGTAGAAGGCGCTGCCCGAGACGTGCATGCGGTGTGCGGAAAACGCAAATCCCGGTAGACATCCGCGACCATCCGCTTACGCTGAGTGCGACAGGGCAGGTGGGGGCATGGGTGACTGTGATCCTGTATGGAGCTCTCGGGCAATGATGGCGGCACGAGCCGCCGGAGACCTCGGCGCCGTCGTCCGCCTGGTCCGCCGCGACCGCGGTCTGACCCAAGGCCAGCTCGGGGCTCTGCTGTGCTGCTCGGCTTCGACGATCTCCCGGCTGGAGACCGGCGACCAGCCCCTCACCAACGTCGCCATCCTGCAGCTCTTGGCCCAGCATCTGGGCATCCCGCCCGCGGTTCTCGGCTTATCCTCGGACGCCAACGGGCGACATGCCGCATTCGCTGTAGCCTCCCCGCGGGCTGCGTCGCCGATTACCGTGGCCTGTGACGATCACGACGAGGACGGTGGCGATCCGATGCGGCGACGTGAACTCCTGACCAACCTCGCTCTGACCGGCGCGGCGACCGCCGTCCCCGATCTGCTGTCCAGACTCGATGACGCCCTGGCCGTCCTGCCTACCCCCTCCGCTCCTGCGGTTCCGGACCAGATCGCTTCTCGGCTGGCGTGGGCCCGCGCCAGCTTCGACACCGGAGATCTCTCCCGGCTGGTCGCCGGGCTGCCCGACCTGCTCGCCTCGGCTCAAGAAGCGGCCGAGACCCACGCGACGGCGACCGCCTACGCGCGGGCCGCCGCATGCTACGACCTGGCAACCGACACACTGCTCAAGATGGGCCGCCATGAGGCCAGCAGGATCACCGCAGATCGTGCCGTCATGCTCGCGAATCTGTCCGGAGCCCCGATCAGCATGGCCACCTCGGCGCGTTCCCTGAGTATGGTGCTGCGCCACGAAGGCCGCCGCACGATCGCGGATCAGCTCATATTGCAGGCTGTGCACCGCGTGGAGGTCGCAGGACTCGATGTCCCCGCCCATGCCGCCGCCTACGCCCAGATGCTGTGCACCTGCGCCTACACCGCCGCTCAGGTAGGAGACCGCGACCGCGCCCGGGAAATGATCGGGCAAGCTGCGCAGGTCGCCGCCCGACTTCCCTCACGAGCAGTGTCCGGCCAGCCTTTCACCGTCAGCCCGGCGCACGTCAGCCTGTATGAGATCGGCGTGCACTGGGCTCTGGGGGACGCTGGGGCGGCTCTGCACGCGGGGCGCGGCGTGCACCCTAGCCAGCTGCCTACCCCTGAGCGGCGTGGGCGTTTGCACACCGACCTGGCGCGGGCGTGGTGGCAATGGGGAAAACCCGAACAGACCGCATCGGCTCTGCTGAGCGCCTGCCATGAGTCTCTCGGCGAGGTCCGTACCCGGCCGGCGATCCGCGCGATGGCGGTGGCCCTGATCGACCAGCACCCTCGGGTACCTGGTGTGCAAACTCTGGCCGCCACCATCGGCTATAGCCGCTGACCTGTGTGCGTGTGTCAGAGCGGCGGGGCGTTTTCGGTTGTTCGGGCCCGTTCAATAGGATCGCCCGGTACCACTGCACCGCCCCGGGGGAGACATGGCCGACTACGAGTTCCCTGACGACCTGATCGCCGCTCAGCGCGCGTACTACGCCGCTGACGCCCGCGTGCAAGAGGTGACCGACGCTCTGCCGTCCTCGCAGGAGATCCTGGAAGGGTTCATGACGGACGAGCAGCGGGCGGAGCTGGCCGAGGTGCGGGAAGCCCGGCTCGTCGCCCTTGAGGCGCTCAACGCCCACCAGTTCTGGGTGACGGTGGACGGTAGGCACGCCGCCTGGATGGCGCTACAGAAGGCTGCCAAGGACTGACCGGGCAGCGCGCCCCGCACTGGTGGCCGGGGCACGCCCACCGGGTTCAGGGGATGTACATGGTGAAGTAGTAGCCGAGCGGTCGGTACCGGTCTTCGTACTGCCGACAGGCACCGAGTCCAGTGAAATCGCCATGTTCATAGGCGTCCTGGAAGCCGACCCGGCAGGCAGCCATGGTCTCGTAGCGACGGGACCAA
>NZ_JBFBCE010000210.1:0-2348 GCF_040689595.1 Streptosporangium sp. NPDC051023
ACCATGGCTGCCTGCCGGGTCGGCTTCCAGGACGCCTATGAACATGGCGATTTCACTGGACTCGGTGCCTGTCGGCAGTACGAAGACCGGTACCGCCCGCTCGGCTACTACTTCACCATGTACATCCCCTGAACCCGGTGGGCGCGCCCCGGCCACCAGCGCGGGGCACGCCGCCCGGTCAGCCCTTGGCAGCCTTCTGCAGCGCCATCCACGCCGCATGCCTGTTGTCCGCCGTCGCCCACCACGGGTGATTGTTGAGCGCCTCCAAGGCCTGGAGGCGGGCCTCCCGCACCTCGGCCAGCTCGGCGCGCTGCTCGTCCGTCATGAACCCTTCCAGGATCTCCTGCGACGACGGCAGCGCGTCGGTCACCTCCTGCACGCGGGCGTCCGCGGTGTAGTACGCGCGCTGTGCGGCGAGCAGGTCGTCAGGGAACTCGTAGTCGGCCATGTCTCCCCCGGGGTCGTACGTGGTTCTGGGCGATCCTATTGAACGGGCCCGAACAACCGAAAACGCCCCGCCGCTCTGACACACGCACACAGGTCAGCGGCTATAGCCGATGGTGGCGGCCAGAGTTTGCACACCAGGTACCCGAGGGTGCTGGTTGATCAGGGCCACCGCCATCGCACGGATAGCCGGCCGGCTGCGGACCTCGCCGAGAGACTCATGGCAGGCGTTCAGCAGAGCCGATGCGGTCTGTTCGGGTTTTCCCCATTGCCACCACGCCCGCGCCAGGTCGGTGTGCAAACGCCCACGCCGCTCAGGGGTAGGCAGCTGGCTAGGGTGCACGCCGCGCCCCGCGTGTAGAGCCGCCCCAGCGTCCCCCAGAGCCCAGTGCACGCCGATCTCATACAGGCTGACGTGCGCCGGGCTGACGGTGAAAGGCTGGCCGGACACTGCTCGTGAGGGAAGTCGGGCGGCGACCTGCGCAGCTTGCCCGATCATTTCCCGGGCGCGGTCGCGGTCTCCTACCTGAGCGGCGGTGTAGGCGCAGGTGCACAGCATCTGGGCGTAGGCGGCGGCATGGGCAGGGATATCGAGGCCTGCGCCCTCCACGCGGTCCACAGCCCGCAATATGAGCCGATCGGCGATCGTGCGGCGGCCTTCGTGGCGCAGCGCCATACTCAAGGAGCGCGCCGAGGCGGCCATGCTGATCGGGGCTCCGGACAGATTCGCGAGCATGACGGCACGATCTGCGGTGATCCTGCTGGCCTCATGGCGGCCCATCTTGAGCAGTGTGTCGGTCGCCAGGTCGTAGCACGCGGCGGCCTGCGCGTAGGCGCTCGCCGTCGCGTGAGTCTCGGCCGCTTCCTGAGCCGAGGCAAGCAGGTCGGGCAGCCCGGCGACCAGCCGGGAGAGATCGCCGGTGTCGAAGCTGGCGCGGGCCCACGCCAGCCGAGAAGCGATCTGGTCCGGAACCGCAGGAGCGGAGGGGGTAGGCAGGACGGCCAGGGCGTCATCGAGTCTGGCCAGCAGATCGGGGACGGCGGTCGCCGCGCCGGTCAGAGCGAGGTTGGTCAGGAGTTCACGTCGCCGCATCGGATCGCCACCGTCCTCGTCGTGATCGTCACAGGCCACGGTAATCGGCGACGCAGCCCGCGGGGAGGCTACAGCGAATGCGGCATGTCGCCCGTTGGTGTCCGGGGATAGGCCGAGAACCGCGGGCGGGATGGCCAGATGCTGGGCCAAGAGCTGCAGGATGGCGACGTTTGTGAGGGGCTGGTCGCCGGTCTCCAGCCGGGAGATCGTCGAAGCCGAGCAGCACAGCAGAGCCCCGAGCTGGCCTTGGGTCAGACCGCGGTCGCGGCGGACCAGGCGGACGACGGCGCCGAGGTCTCCGGCGGCTCGTGCCGCCATCATTGCCCGAGAGCTCCATACAGGATCACAGTCACCCATGCCCCCACCTGCTCTGTCGCACTCAGCGTAAGCGGATGGTCGCGGATGTCTATCGGGATTTGCGTTTTCCGCATACCGCATGCACGTCTCGGGCAACGCCTTCTGCCGCCGCCTCGCGGCGCTCACCGTAAAGACAAGGCCCCCACCGAGGAGGGGGCAGGACCGTCACGGAGGATCGAATGACCATCACCGTCGACCGCCCGACCATCACAGACGCGCGCACCCTGATCGACACTGGCCTGTTCGACCGGCTCACCACCCGAATCCGCGTCGACCACCCCGAGCACGCCGACCTCGCCGAGCCCATCATGGAGCAGGCGCTGGCCTTCCTCGCCGCCTGCGCCGCCAACCCCGGAGTTGGCCTCGGCCCGTCGGAACTGGTCGACATCGGCTGGCACACCTTCCTGATGTACACCGCCGACTACGCCGCCTTCTGCCAGCGCACCGCGGGCCG
>NZ_JBFBCE010000211.1:0-2251 GCF_040689595.1 Streptosporangium sp. NPDC051023
AACGAATGGGCGGCGCCAACCCGCCGCAGCCGCACATCCCGCGGTAGGCCAATCCCCCCCGGGTTTTGCACAATTACGCACCGCTGGTGCCGGTGATGCCGAGCTCCGCGGCCAGCGTGCTCAGCGTCAGCGTCTCGTTCTGGTAGACCTTCGGATCGGCCATCAGCGCGGCCAGCCGGGCGAGCAGGCCGTCGACGTCCGCGTCCCGCAGCGTCGACTTGCCGTAGCGCAGCTGCGCCGCCTCGGTGAGGTCGGCGATGAGGTCGGGATGGGCGATCAGCGCGACGACCAGGATCGCGAACGCCGCGCCGATGGCGTTGCAGTAGAAGCGATAGAACCAGGCGGGGTCGATGTAGGGGAGCGCGAAGCCGAGCGCGAGCACACCGACCGCGAAGGCGGACATGACGCCGAACCAGAAGAACTCGAAGCGGAATTGCTTGCGCTGGGCGCGCAGGCCGTAGACCAAGCGGCCCAGCCACAGCGCGAAGCCCGCGCCGACCGCGAACAGCATCGGCAGCGACACGTCCAGCCGCGGGATCAGCAGCTGCTAGATCGGCGACAAGGCCAGCAGCAACGCCGGCCGGAACGGCTCGTCCGGCAGCAATGCCCAGCGCCCGAAGAAAAAGAAGGACGACGGCGCCACGAACAGCGCGACCCGGTAGGCGAGGGTGTCCAGCGGTGCCGGCCCGCCTGTGAAATACAGCAAGTGTCCGAGCTGCAGCGCGACCAGCGCGCACAATAGGACGGTGCACGACAGGATCGAGTACGTCGACTTGCCGGGGATCTTGAGGAAGGCCACGTACGTCAGCCAGAGCAGCGCGGCGACGACGATTGAGAAGCCGGCGATGGCGAGGCTGAAGAGCTCCATTTACCTGGGGTCGCCTCGGTTGTCACGGCGGGGATTGTAGCGGTAGGACGGCGGCGCGAGAATTCATGAAGGAGGGCGGCCGGCAAGTTCGCGACGAGAATATCAAGCTGGTATCGGTGAAGGGCGCGGAGCCAGTTGAGGCGCGATTCGGATTGGAAGCGGCCAGCCGGCCAGGTTTCGAGCGATTTCAGATCTTCGGTCGAGATATGCATATCTCAACAAGGCGGTAAAGCTCAGAGTCCCAGACAGCACCTTTATCGCGAGTTTTCGAGAGTACATCCCAAATCACTGACCAGCTCAGCGTCGCTGATCGTGTAGCCTCGTATACCGCCGCCATATCGGCAAGCAAAAGAGCGTTTCGCCGCCTAACTCTCCACGCATTGAAACAATAGACAATGGTGGCGCCGACCCATGCCAAGAACACAGTTGTTCCAAGAAACGAATTGATCACTAATGCGAGGCCCAGCCATAAGCCCCAATTTATACAGAATAAGATCGCTGAGAATGCGACTCTTCTCCAACGAATCCGGCCATGTTGAAGCCAGCTTTGATGCTTCCATGCCTTTGCTGTAGCCACAACCTCGGCGCAAATCATCAGGTTCGCCAAGAGCCAGTCAATTTGCGGTGACTGCATCGATTTGTAATAGTTGATATATAACTCCGTTTGTTGCCGCAAAAGTGTTCGATCGAAATCGTAATCTTCTAGGCTGTCAAGTAGCTCGCGTGTCGGGGGAGGGGCCCAAGTGTCTTGTTTTCTCATTACCCCGAAGCTCGCGAATACCATCATTACGAACTCGCGTACCTGATCGTCATCAAACTCCGCTTGTGGAAGATTATCCATTGTTCGGCTGATTGTTTTGATGGCGCCATCGCGACTGAGTGCGGTCATTTCTGTCTCCTGCGACCGAGTCTCCGGTCACGACGTTTTCTGGATTCGAGAGCTTAGCTCTGGCACTTACTTTCCGAATAAAAAGAACTTGAAAATGTAGCTGATGCGCTGGGCCCTGCTCATCTGCTGCATTCGATCTATCACTGCGTCGAGCCGTGCTTGCTCGTATGGGTTGTAATCAATCGCGGACTGAATCGCTTCTTGAGATGCGTGCCCGCATGTGATGTGGTGGCTAGGATCCCACCATCGCCGACAAAGCTTTGGCTGGAATGGGAATCGCCGGTCCTTGGGTTCACAATGACTGATCCCTTCCAAATACTTGGCAACGTTGGCGTATGCGGCATAGCCGTTCATGTGAGTATGTCGCCAAGTATCATTTGAAACTGCGCTCATTGGGCTTCCGAGCATGCCTGGGAACCCGAGCGCATGCCCCTCCGCGGCCAGCAGCCTGGCCAGCCGGTTGGCCCGTTCGTTGAGATGCTCGAAGGACAGGC
>NZ_JBFBCE010000212.1:0-2241 GCF_040689595.1 Streptosporangium sp. NPDC051023
ACAGCGGTTGAGTCGGCCTGGGGCGCGGTGTCGGGATTGCTCTCGATCCGTTTCCCCAGGCCGCTCGCCGAACCCGCCGTGCGCCTCTCAACGCAACGGGCTCTCCACGGCATCTGCCGTCAGGCGTGTTCGAGAAACAAGAAGGGAGTGGGGATCTTCGCTCCGCGATAGCGGTACCGAGTAACCGGCACCGCGGCGATCGGGCGGCGCTCGATCCTGCCCGCAGTGATCGGCAGCCAGTGCCCTTCCGGGGTGACATACCGGTGGCGGACATCTCGCCACTTCCAGCGGAACCGATGCATCATCATGCGCATCAGCCGGTGCCAGGTGAAGTTGTCCAGCATGCTGAACACATTCTTCGCGATGGCGTGCCGGAAGTAGTTGGCCCAGCCGTGCATGATCGAGTTGAGTCGGTCAAGCACGCCCTCCAGATTTGCCTGTGACAACCTGTGGGTCAGTGGACGGATCTTCGCCTTGACCGACTTGATCGGCCGTTCTGCGATGAAGGTGTACACGTGCCACTTATTCGTGCCTTGCTTGCGGCGCCACTGGATGCGGAACCCCAAGAAGTCGAACCCCTCGCTCATGTGCACGATCCGGGTTTTGGCTGGTGACAGCCGCAGCCCCATGGGTGCCAGCACTCGCGCGACCTCATCGCTGAGCATCTCAACATCCGCTTGCGTGCCGTTCACCAAGACGACGAAATCGTCGGCGTAGCGAACGATCCGCCAGTTTGGTAATTGCTGCGCCCGGCGCTTCTCACGTCGCTTGTTGGACGACATCGCCCCCTCCGGCCTCCACGGCCGGTGCAGATGCTCATCGAGCACCGACAGGGCCACGTTCGCCAGCAGCGGGGACAAGATGCCGCCCTGCGGCGTGCCGGTGTGCGTATCCCGCTGTTCGCCGAGCTCCGTCAAGATTCCGGCCTTCAGGAACGCTTTCACCAGCGACAGGACGCGCTTGTCCTTGATTCGTGCCCGGACCCGATCCATCAAGGCGGTGTGGTCGATCTCGTCGAAACACGCCTGGATGTCCGCGTCCAGCACCCACCTGTAGCTCTTCGTGCCGAACAGGTGGATCTCGGCTATCGCGTCGTGCGCCCGCCGCTTGGGCCGGAACCCGTAGGAGACCGGCTCGAAGTCGGCCTCGAAGATCGGTTCCAGGACCAGTTTGAGTGCCGCCTGGACGACACGGTCGGCGATCACGGGAATCCCTAAACGCCGAACCTTGCCCGACCCGCCCGGTTTCGGGATCACGCGCTCCCGCACCGGTAAAGGACGAAACGAGCCGTCCTTCACGGCGGCCCGAAGGTCATCCAGGAACACGGGTAAGCCGATGCCTTCCTCCACCTCGCGGACTGTCATGCCGTCCACGCCTGCGGTATTGGCACCCTTGTTACCCGCGACCCGGTCGAACGCCACCCTGAGCGTCGCCGGGTCATGAACGAGGTTGAACAGGTCGTCGAACCTGCGGCCGGGATCGGCCGCCGCCCAACGGTGAAGCTTGGCCTGCATCCACGCTACCTTCGACCACGACCCTTGCCGAGCCTGGTCAAGAGCGACGCCATTCGGCGACGCGTCTTGCGTCATTGCAACCTCCAGTCCTCCTCGATACCGCTGCCGCCCTTCCCCACGTGACCGGCTTTCCCGGCCTCCAAGTACTACGGCGGCTCCGCCCCATCCGGGCCTTTCGACGGTCGATGCGCCTATCCAGGTCGGCGAGCTGGCGGCCCACCGCCCAGGAGTCGCCCCCGGATGGTTCCCACGTTCACTGCAATCCGTTCGGCGAAGGAGGAGTCCGACTCTGTCCCAGCAGCATCGCCACGAGTACGCCGCAGACCTTCTTCGTGGCCTCCCCGTGTGGATGTTGAATGCCCCGCGGAGAGTTCTCAGCGCTCGCATTCACGAGCGTCGAGACGCGCTGCGCCCGGCCCAGATCCACCAGGTTTCGAGCCGGTGTCACAGTTAAAGGACGTAACGACGCCGGTTCCTCGCGTACTCCTCTTCGTCATCGCTCCCCGGACCTACGCCATCTGGCAGTGCTGGCGCACCCCGGGTTTGTCAGAGCTGCTCCCGCCCTCCTCGGCATCACCCGGATCAGGCTGCTCTCAGCTTCGCTATCCTGCTGCGACAGGACAACGGTGCAGGTATTCCACCTCCACACGGACCACAGCGCCTCGTGGCGCACTCAACAAATGTGACAGCAACCCCGGTTCACCGGACGATTCCTACTCGGGGGCCA
>NZ_JBFBCE010000213.1:0-2233 GCF_040689595.1 Streptosporangium sp. NPDC051023
AGCCGTCCGTCCTGGAACAGCGCCGCGCTCAGCGCCTCGGCGCACAGCACCAAGCCCAGGCAGGCCGGGACGCCGATCAGCAGACACAGCCGGAAACCCCAGTCCAGCGCCTTGGAATAGCCCTCGCTGTCGGTCGCGGCATGGCGCTTGGACAAGTGCGGCAGGATCACCGTGCCGATGGCGACGCCGAACATGCCCAGCGGGAACTCGAGCAGGCGGTCGGTCAGATACAGCCAGCTCACGCTGCCGACGATCAGGAACGAGGCCAGCGCGGTATTGAGCAGCAGATTGAGCTGGGCCACCGACGAGCCGAACAGCGTCGGCACCATCAGCTTGAGGATCTTGCGCACGCCCGAGTGCTGCCAACCCCAGCGCGGCCGCGGCAGCAGGCCGAGCTTGGCCAGCGCCGGCAGCTGGAACACCAACTGCAGCACGCCGGCGAAGAACACGCCCCAGGCCAGCGCCAGCACCGGATCGGCGCCGAACGGCCGCATCAACGGCGCGGCGGCGGCGGCCGCGGCGATCATCGAGATGTTCAGCAGCACCGGCGACAGCGCTGGCACCGCGAACTTCTCGTAGCTGTTGAGCACCCCGCCGACCAACGAGGCCAGCGAAATGAACAAGGCGTAGGGGAAGGTGATCTGCAGCATCTGGGTCGCCAGCCGGTACTGCTCGCTGCCCGGGGCGAAGCCCGGCGCGAACACGCCCATGACCCAGGGCGCGGCCAGTACCACGACCGCGGTCAGCACCACCAACGCGGCCGTCAACGTGCCGGTGACCCGGTCGATGAGTTCCTTGACCGCGGCGTGGTCGTGTTTTTCCTTGTACTCGGCCAGCACCGGCACGAACGCCATTGAGAACGAACCCTCGGCCGAGAGCCGACGCATGAAGTTCGGGATTCTGAACGCGATGAAGAACGCGTCCATCGCCGGGCTGGCGCCGAACTGCCAGGCGTAGACTTGGTCGCGGATCAGGCCGGTGACGCGCGAGATGAAGGTCATCGCGCTGAACACCACCGAGGACCGCAGCAGGCCGCCCTTACTCATGCCCGCCCTCCCCGGCTCCGGTTCGTCCGGCCCGGATTTGCCCGCTCCGGCTTTGCCCAAAGCCCACCGGGTTGACGCAAGCCCCTGAATCGCCCATACTTTTGGGTCTGATTTTCCGCGATTGCGTCGCACCCGGTTCCGACCGGCGCCCGGCGCCTCGTTTTTCGTCCAGCTTCATTCACGTTTTCAACCCAATTTTTCAGGAATTCACCGTGGCAAACATCAAGTCCGCCAAGAAGCGCGCCAAGCAGACTGTCGTGCGCAACGCCCGCAACGGCAGCCAGCGTTCGATGCTCCGCACCGCCGTCAAGAAGGTGCTCAAGGCCCTCGGCGAGAACGACGCCGCCGGTGCCAAGTCCGCTTTCGACGTCGCCCAGCCGATCCTCGACCGCTTCAGCGCCCGCGGCCTGATCCACAAGAACAAGGCCGCCCGTCACAAGAGCCGTCTGGCCGCGCGCATCAAGGCGCTGGCTACCGCCGCTTGATTCGCCGCCCTTCCGGGCTGCGATGAACACAAACCCGGCTTCGGCCGGGTTTTTGTTTGTTTCTTTGCGGCGATTCGCCACAACTCGTTTGATTTATGCGGTTCAGGTTACAATTTCGACCGTCGCTCCTGTCTTGAAGAATGTGTGCGGTGAGCGTGATCATTCGCCCACTGCACGAAGACTCTTTTGCCTTCGCCGCCAGCCGCTCGCCCGATCAAGTGTAGTCAGGTAGCAACACGGGAATGTCCGGTTGCGTTCGTCGCGGCGCTCTGAATGACGCCTTGAATAGGGAAGGTCAGATATGGCTACAGGTTCGTCCGTCCGATATGCGGCGCTCATCGTGCTGGCGCTACTTGGGATGTTCCTCTCGCGGCCGGCCTGGGCCGAAGACGAATACTGCGCGACGCGGTACATGCCAGGACAGCAGAGCGCCTGCTTCAAGACATTGTTCGAAGCGGAAGCCTACATCCGCACCGAGCCGGCTCCTGCGATCGGCAACTCGTTGTTGCAGCGAACCTCCGAGCGCGACCTGTCCAAAGGGTTTTTCCTCTTCGAATACAGCGTCAAGCGCAGAGCTGTGGAAACCTACGTTGACGATTTCTACGCAGCGGCGGGCCCCCAGCGCTCGCCGTACAGGAAGGCGATCACGGCGGGCGCGAGGGTGCCGAGCAGCACGCCGACCGGCAGGACGATGGACAGCAG
>NZ_JBFBCE010000214.1:0-2213 GCF_040689595.1 Streptosporangium sp. NPDC051023
CGTGCAGGGACACCTGGAGCTGCTGCTGAAGGCCCACGGCGGTGGCGGTGGTGGAGGCGGAGGGGGCGGGAGTGAGTCTCCCCGGCGGGGTCATGCCTTCAGGGCCTCCTGGACCAGGGCGGTGTCGGTGAACTGCTCGAAGCTCTTGGCGACGCCGTCCTCGAGGTGCCACACGTGGGTGAAGCGGACGTCCATGTACTTGCCGGTGGCGAGGTAGGTGCCCCGGTAGTTGCCCACGACGACGATCGTGTCACCGCCGTCGACGTACTCCTCGGGGACGGCCTGGTAGTCGTCCCACTCGCCGCCGAGCCTGGCGAAGACCTTGGCCAGGACGTTGTCGGGGCCCACGTAGGTGCCCGCGTAGGGGAAACCGGCCATCTCGGTCCACTCGGCGTCGGGGCCGAGCAGGGCCAGGATTCCGTTGATGTCCCCGGCGGCCGAGGCCTCGTAGGAGGCGCGGACCGCGTCGAGGTTCTTGCTCATTGCATCTCCTTGTTGAACGGCGTTGGACGGCGCCTGTTGTCAGACAGGCTCTTCGCCGGTCGGGTAGGTCACGTCGCCGAGCGGCAGGATGTGGGCGCCGCCGGGAGAGTTGTTGATCTCGCCCGCACCGGAGATGCCGAGGAAGCTGCCGACCGAGCGCAGCGCGGCCCAGTCGTAGAGCCAGGTCGCGGCGACCGGGATGAGGAACTCCCTGAAGGTGAAAACGTAGACGTTCTCGGCGATTTTCCAGGTGCTCGCCATGTCCACGTCGCCGTGGCCGCGCTGCTCGCCTACGAGGCACTGCCAGGCGTACCGTTCGGAACTCAGATAAACGTGCTCGTATAGGTGGTTGGGGCTGTAACGGTACAGAGCCCGCCTGCCGATCAGGTCACGAGTGGGTGCGGGCGCCTCGCCCGTCACCTCGTGACCGTCGATCGTGCCGGGGGTGAAGGTCTGTGAGACCTGGGGCTCGCCAGGGGTTCGTTCCTCGGCGATCGTGGAGATGATCCGCAGGGCACGCCCGGTGGAGGTGTGCAGGACGGTCACGGTGGACTCGCGGGGGCGTGAGGTATGGGTCTGGTTGACGAAGAACAGGTCCTCACGTACGGCGATCACCTCGCACCAGTCCGCGGGGCCGCCGTCGACGGTCACGCGGTGCGGGCCCCCGAAGGAGAGGCTGGTGGTGGTCCCGTCGTCGAACGTCAGGCTCAGCGCGGTGCCCGCGAGGACATCGGTGACCGGGAGTCGATTGGTGTCGATCCCGAACGCGAAGTCGTCCATGTTCTTCCAGCTCGCTGGCCGGTCAATCTCGGGGGGCAACAGCGACTCCTTCCTACACGAAGTTATCTATGAAATCATATAGCTTCTAGCTGCAAAGGAGTAGGCCGATGAGGCTAAAAGGTAAGGTCGCCCTGGTCACCGGGGCCGGAACGGGAATCGGTGCCGCGGTCACCCGAAGGTACGTGGAAGAGGGGGCCAGGGTCGTCCTGACCGGTCGGCGGGAGGCGCTCCTTACCGAAGTCGCCACTCCGTTGGGGGACGCCGCCGTGGCGTTCGCCGCCGACGCCACCGATGCCGAGCAGATGCGGGCGGCGGCGGATCTGGCGCGTGAGCGGTTCGGCTCGCTCGACATCGTCGTGGCGAACGCGGGAGGCCACGGAGGCTCCGGGGTCGCCGACACCGACGACGAGTCGTGGCAGCTCAGCCTCGACGCCAACCTCAACAGCTGTTTCGTGACATGTCGGGAGGCGCTGCCCGCGCTGATCGAGAGCCAGGGGAGCATCGTGATCGTCTCCTCGATCGCCGGCCTGGCCGCCGGACCGAACGTGTGTGGATATGTCACGACCAAGCACGCGCTGGTCGGACTGACCAAGTCACTGGCCCGCGACTACGGACCCAAGGGTGTGCGGGTGAACTGCCTGTGTCCCGGCTGGGTGCGCACCCCGATGGCCGACCACCAGATGGACGAGCTCGCCGAGCGGGACAGCATCTCCCGTGACGAGGCCTACAGCCTGGTCACCAAGGACGTGCCGCTGCGGCGACCGGCGACCTCCGAGGAGATCGCTGACATCTGCCTGTTCCTCGGCTCATCGGAGTCGGCCATCATGACCGGCTCCGTGATCGTCGCGGACGGCGGCGCCATGGCCGTCGACCTGCCGACCCTGGCCTTCGGCTGACGGGCAGAGTCCGCGGGCCGTGGTCTCCCGCACCGGCAGGAGGTGACGGGAGAC
>NZ_JBFBCE010000215.1:0-2158 GCF_040689595.1 Streptosporangium sp. NPDC051023
CGCCTTGACCACACCGGTGCGGAGGTGCGGCCGTTCGACGAGGCGGGGGCGGTCGCGGCGGCGGGGTGGTTCAGGGAGCGGGAGATCACCGCGATTGTCAGGGAGTCCATTCCCGGTCGAGGATCGCGTGGACAACGGAGTCACGCCAGCGCCCTGCCTTCTGGATGTGCTCGCGGATGATGCCTTCCTCCACCATGCCTGCGGCCGCCATCGTCTTCGCCGACGCCTCGTTGAGCGGGGATCGGGCACCCCAGATACGGTGGAGGCCCAGTTCTTCAAATGCGAGGCCGAGCAGGAGACGCACGGTCTCCAGCCCGTATCCGACGCCCCAGGCGTCAGGGCGAAGCGCGAATCCGAAGGTGGCTGCGTTCTGCTGGTGAGGATCGGCGGCGATACGACCGAACCCGATCAGGCCGCCGCTGTCACGCTCAACGACGGCGAGTGCGTACTCGTTGCGCGGCGTCGCGGCGGCAGAGGAGATGGAGCGGGTCACGATCATGCCGACCTCGGCGCGGCTACGTGGCTCGAACGACAGGTGTTCCGTCGCCTCGGGACTCCCGTAGATCGCGTGCACCGCCTGCACGTCGTCGATGATGAGTTCGCGAAGTTCGAGGCGCGGGCTGCGACGGCTGACCGGGTACATGCGGCGGACTTTACCGGCGTGATCCTCAGCGCGGGAGGGCTGGCCGCCGCAAGGGCTCGAACAGGGCGATCTCTTCTCGCAGGTCGCGGGCGAGGATGGTGTCTCGTGCCGGGGTGCTGGTGAGAGCCTGGCGGACGCGGTCGGCGGAGACGACGATGCCGTTGTTTCGCAGAGCGGCCGACAGGTCCAGGACCGGGCGGATGGCTTCCGCGGCACCGCCCAGGTCACCGGCGTGCAGGCGCGCCAGGGTGAGATTGCACTGGGAGCCGGCCAGGTCGCCAAAAGCCCAGCACGGGTCCTCGGGGTTGCTGAAGCCGTTCACCGCCTCCAGGGCCTGCGTGATGAGGGCACACTGCGGTCGTGAGACGGTGCCTGGCCTGGCCGTGTTCGACACCCGCCTTAGCCTCACCGTCCTCGACGCGCTTGGCACCACCGAACACCCCGCCGCTCGTCCGGTGGTCGATGAGCTGATCCGGCGCACGACGCAGGCCCGTGACGGGTACGCCGCGCGCGAAGTCCTATCTCACCCAGGGTGCACCGCGTTGATGACCTTCCGGCAGACCCAGGACCTCAACAGGCTTGTACGCTCCTGCGCCCTCGCCTCAGGTGCTTTCCCTCCTGGCCTGTGGGCCGAACTCTCGGCCGCTCTGCGTACCAGCAACGGCGTCATCAAGCGGAGCCACCACGGTTGTGGCCTGTCCTCGTGACCTGTGGAAGGAGACGCAGGACGCCTACATGATGGTCGCCCCCGAGGTTACCTGCCCAGCGGGCCGTGGACGCTGCACCAGCTCTGGCATTCGGCGCTGGCTCACGTGGTCGAGGACGGCGCCGATGCCTCTGCCTTGTCGGGCTTACTCCGGCCACACCTCGGTCATTTCCTTTGCGTGCTGAACAGGGTGCACCGGCCGGTAACTGTGCCCCACCATCGAGGCAGGCCCGGGGCATCGGCCACCTGGAAGCGCCAGGCCGAGTAGGTGGCGCCCAACGGAGCGATCACCTTGAGGTCGTGTTCGGTCACGGTCGTCTCTTGTGCGAGGCCGAGCGGGGATGGAAGGTGCCCGGCCAGAAGGGTTGTCTGGCCCCTACCAGAGATTCGCCGAGCCGTACTGCGAGGTGGCGGTGGACATCGAGGCCGTCTGTCATGTCTACGCCCTGCGGCCCCTCACCCAGAGCATCGTGTCGTCCTGACCCCGGAGGTCACCCTCGCCGGGCTCAGCGGAGACCTCGCCGAGATCGGATATCCCGGGCACGGCTGAGGCGGCCAACAGTGCCCAACGGGCCGGTACGGCTTCGGCAGGGTCCGCTGATTTGGGGACCCGGCCGAACTGGGTAGACCCGCAGGCATGCGCACTGTCCGAATCGGGGTCGACACCGGGGGCACGTTCACCGACGTGGTCGCGGTGGACGAGCAGACCGGTGAGATCACCACGACCAAGACTCCCTCGACGCCCGTCAATCCGGCGGACGGTTTCATGGAGGGGGTGGGCAAGGTCCTCGGGAAGGCGGGGGCGGGGA
>NZ_JBFBCE010000216.1:0-2148 GCF_040689595.1 Streptosporangium sp. NPDC051023
GTTCCCACCATTACGTGCTGGCAACTAAGGACAAGGGTTGCGCTCGTTGCGGGACTTAACCCAACATCTCACGACACGAGCTGACGACAGCCATGCAGCACCTGTGTTCGAGTTCCCGAAGGCACCAATCCATCTCTGGAAAGTTCTCGACATGTCAAGGCCAGGTAAGGTTCTGCGCGTTGCATCGAATTAAACCACATACTCCACCGCTTGTGCGGGCCCCCGTCAATTCCTTTGAGTTTCAGTCTTGCGACCGTACTTCCCAGGCGGCGAACTTAACGCGTTAGCTTCGATACTGAGGGCCAAGTTGCCCCCAACATCCAGTTCGCATCGTTTAGGGCGTGGACTACCAGGGTATCTAATCCTGTTTGCTCCCCACGCTTTCGTGCCTCAGTGTCAGTGCTGGTCCAGGTAGCCGCCTTCGCCACGGATGTTCCTCCCGATATCTACGCATTTCACTGCTACACCGGGAATTCCGCTACCCTCTACCGCACTCTAGTAAGCCAGTTTCCAATGCCATTCCCAGGTTGAGCCCAGGGCTTTCACATCAGACTTAACAAACCACCTACGCACGCTTTACGCCCAGTAATTCCGAGTAACGCTTGCACCCTTCGTATTACCGCGGCTGCTGGCACGAAGTTAGCCGGTGCTTATTCTTCCGGTACCGTCATGACTCAGGGTTATTAACCCTAAGCTTTTCTTTCCGGACAAAAGTGCTTTACAACCCGAAGGCCTTCTTCACACACGCGGCATGGCTGGATCAGGCTTGCGCCCATTGTCCAATATTCCCCACTGCTGCCTCCCGTAGGAGTCTGGACCGTGTCTCAGTTCCAGTGTGGCTGATCATCCTCTCAGACCAGCTACGGATCGTCGCCTTGGTGGGCCTTTACCCCGCCAACTAGCTAATCCGACGTCGGCTCATCTATCTGCGTGAGGCCTTGCGGTCCCCCACTTTCACCCGTAGGTCGTATGCGGTATTAGCGTAAGTTTCCCTACGTTATCCCCCACAAATAGGCAGATTCCGACGTATTCCTCACCCGTCCGCCACTCGCCACCCAAGGAGCAAGCTCCTCTGTGCTGCCGTTCGACTTGCATGTGTTAGGCCTGCCGCCAGCGTTCACTCTGAGCCAGGATCAAACTCTTCACTTAAATTTTTCGATTCCACCTTGCGGCTTCATCAAAGCTTTGAGTGCAGACTTCGCTCCAGGCCAATTACTCAAATAGCATTTGCATGCTGTTTCAAATCTTTGGACTGTGTTACGAGAGTCTGCAAGATGGACAACCATCCACTCGCCAGACGCCCGCACAAGTCACCTGCGCACACTGTCAAAGATCCTCGGAACCGGCCTCAGCGCCTTGTTCCGTCCTCGTCACCGAAGTGCCCGAGGGAGCCGCACACTATACAGCAGTTTTCGTGAACGTCAACACCTGTCCGCGAATCTTTCTGCTGCCTCCCGATTCGTCCGAACCGCCTTCTTAGCGAAGCGTCCGTCCAACCGGGCCGCGCATCTTACAGCATCGTTTCGTTTCGTCAACCACCCGTCGAAACCGACTGCCGTACCGCGCTCCGTCCGACCTCACCATCCGTCGTCCGGGCCGCGCATCTTACAGCTTCGTTTCAGTTCGTCAACACTCACCGAAACCGCCGTTTTCCGCGCTCCCTACAAGCGATCTTCTGCTTGCCGGGCCGCGCATCTTACAGCCTGTTTTCGATTCGTCAACACTCGTCGAAAACCGCTGTTTTTGCGCGTTCCCGCAGGCGTTGAACTGCCTGCGGGCCGCGCATCGTACAGCATGTTTTCGATCCGTCAATACGTTTCGAAACCGCCGCCTTCCGCGCGTCCCGCCGATCGATGCTGCTGTCCGGCGGGCCGCGCATTATGCAGATGCGCCCCCGCTTCGGGAAGGGGGTGGGCGAAAGAATTTTCATGACGCTTTCGTCTTGACGCCGTCGGGCCGCTGGACGATGTTCGCCGCATCGTCCAGCGCCCAAGGAACCGGCCATGTCGAAGACCTCTGCTGTACTGCTCGCCTGCCTGCTGGGCCTGGCCGCTTGCGCCGGGGGCGGAGGCGGGAGTTGGGTCGAAGTCGGCGGCCAGCGCTACGGAGTCGAGGTGGCCAAGACCGCGGAGGAACGCGCGCGCGGGC
>NZ_JBFBCE010000217.1:0-2022 GCF_040689595.1 Streptosporangium sp. NPDC051023
AGAGAGGGAGAGTCCCGCGCCAGCGATGTTCTTGCGCAGGTGTGCCGTCGATGACGTGCCGGGAATGAGCAGGATGTTCGGTGATCGCTGCAGCAGCCAGGCCAGCGCGACGGACATCGGTGCTGCCTCCAATCGGGCGGCGACCGCCGAGAGCGCCGAGGACTGAAGCGGGGTGAAGCCCCCGAGGGGGAAGAAGGGCACGTACGCGACGCCGTCGGTGGCGAGCCGGTTGATGAGCTTGTCGTCGTGGCGGTGGGCGTCTGGCAGGCGGTTAACCCGGTCAACGGCCTGACCTACGGCTACGGTGGCTTGAAGTTGATCCGCGTCCTGAACCTGCAGCAGCTGGGGTAGGCCGTGGACGTGCTGGCGCCCCTGCCCGGCCGGGTGGAGTTCGCGCCCGCCGTCGCCGGGGTCACCCGCTTCGACCAGAGCCCGTTTCATGCGTGGAAGGCGGGGTTTCGGGAGTGCGCCATGCTGGCGCGCGGCTGCGAGTACGGATCTTCGGCGCACGAGGCCAGAGCGCGGCTGACGGCCTGGACCAGCGGCGGTGAAGGCGGGCAGTTCGCGATCTGGGCCCGGCGCGGCGCGGCCGACGGCATCGTGTTCGCGGCACAGGCCGGCAGCGATCCCGCGCCTTTCGCGGGACTCAACGATCCGCTCTGGCTACGCCACCGGTTCGAGGAGGCGCAACGGTGACCGCCGCTGTGGCCGCGGCGCCGTTGCTGCTGGTGGAACGCAACGCCCACCGTGTCGCCGGGCACCACCACGCCGCGCTGATCGCCCTGGCCCGGCAAGCGCGGGCCGAGGGACGCGCCGTGGTAGTGGCCGCACCCGATGGGATCACCGCCGATACCGGGCAGGCGCTGGCAGCCTCCGGCGCCGTGATCGTCGTCGGCGCCGGAAGCGAACCGGTCAGCGCGGTGCTGCTGGGCGCCGGACTGCTGCTGTCCGCGCTGTCGCACGTCGCGATGTGCCTGACGGCGGCACGGCGATGGCCGCGACCGATCCGCCGATTGCCGCACCAGCTCATGCTGGCCTCGCGGTGCCTGACCGAAGCCGCGACGCTTCGCGCCGGCGCCCGAGCATGCACACGCGCCCGGCCGGTGGCACTGGTGCTGACCGCGGCCGAAGGCCTGCACGCCCTGACCGCAGCGCTGTCGGGGATCGACCACCTGAGATTCGTCCACGAAGTCGACACCACCGAGGACGGCCCGCTCCGTCTGCTGGGCGCCGCCGCGCGGCGGCACCACCCCGCCGTGATGGCGCTGTGCCCGACCGCGTCCGTGCAGGCCGAGGTTCGTGCCCGGTTCCCGTACCTGGACACCCGCATCGTCGCCTTCGCGCTGGCCGACGCGGATGCCTACATCTCCGACGCCGAACGCAGCGCCGCCCGGGCGCAACTCGGTGTCCGGGACGGGGAGCGGGTGCTGTGCCTGGTCGGCGGCTGGTAGCCGCACAAGGACATCGCCACCGTCGAACGCGCCCTGGCCCTGGCGACACGGCCGTTGCACCTGATCGCCGCCGGATCCCCCATGAACACCACCGTGTTGCAGCGCATCGACGCTCTGCCTCACGTCGTGCTGCACGTCCAGCACCGGGAACTACCGGCGGCGCACCTGCGCACGGTTTACGCGGCCGCCGACGCCGCGATCGTCGCCCGCACTGCCACGGCCGGTAAGGAAAGCGGCCTGGTCGCCGATGCGGCCAACCACGGCGTCGCCCTCCTGGTCTCCACCCCTGACGCCGACCTGGCCGGCCGCCTGCGCGGCCGGCCATGGGCGCGGGTACTGCGGGTCGGCGACGCCGCCGAGCTGGCCGCCGCACTGGATGGCCCGCTCCCGGCCCGGCCACACCCGGGGGCGGCCACCGAGGTCGGTCTGATGAGCCCCGCCGCAGCCCTCGCCCGTTTCACCACCCTCGCCGGTCTCCAGCCACGGCCCATGGGAAACGATCATCTCCGTGCCGGGAAGCCATCTTCAAAGCCCTGCGTTCTTCACGCTCAACTGCATTCGTGAACACCCC
>NZ_JBFBCE010000218.1:0-1992 GCF_040689595.1 Streptosporangium sp. NPDC051023
CGCGCCCCCGCCGCCTGAACTCCAGCGTCTCCTCGCCGCGGTCGGGTCCGGGCATGCCCTCGACCTCTACGTCCAGATTTAACAGAGCACCGCTACGTACGGCTCGGCGACGAACACCGGGTGATCGAAGCCGGACAGGCCGCACTGTCCGCCATCGGCCAGGACAGCGACCACAAGAAGGCGGCCGTTGTCTACGCGGACATTGCCCAGGCCCAACTCCAGCTCGGCGACATTGCCGAAGGGGTCACCTACGCCCGCCGCGCTCTGGAGTCAGCCCAGCGCAGCGAATCCACCTGGGGACTCCAACACCTCACCACCGTCGAGAAGGCCCTTGCCTCCCACCAGGATCAGGCCGCCCGGGCACTGGTCGGCGATATCACCGCTACTCGCCGAAGTCTGGGGACGTCTCCCGTCTGATCCACTCCAGATAGTCAGAAGTGCCGACCACCAGCGCGACCGCGACGATCTGCGGCACCTCATAGGAATGCAGCTCCCGCACTCGCCTCGCCAATTGCTCGAACCGGCCGACAGTCGTCTTCATGACCACCAGCCACTCATCCGAGCGTCGGATCTCTCCCGCCCACCAGTAGACCGACTCGATCGGCGCGACGACCTGCGCCGCAGCGGCCAGGCGCTTTTCCACCACCGCCGAACAAATCCGAGCCGCCTCCCCACGGCTGCTGGCAGTGACGTGAACTTCTACGCAGTCCGAAGCGTTCTCGATCACACTGCCACACTGCCGCATCATTCCGATGGGTATCAAACGGCAGCGCGGCGCGTCGTCCGCTGCACTTGCCCCGCTGCACGTTGCGGCGGAGTCCTTCTTTCTGCCAGCACCCCGGCCACCAGGAGAACAGTGATCAACGCGCTGCCCACCGCGACCACCACCGAGGAACGCCACCGCAACGCCTCCGTCGCCGTTCTGCCCGTCGGCAGCTTCGAACAGCACGGTGACCACCTGCCGCTCAGCACCGACACGATCATCGCCACCCTGATCTGCCGAAAGATCGCCGACGCCTACCCTGTCCTGCTGCTGCCCCCGATCACGATCTCCTGCTCCCATGAGCACAGCTCCTGGCCAGGCACCGTCAGCATCTCCGCCCGCACCCTGCACACCGTCATCACCGACGTGTACGACTCCGTCACCCGCACCGGCCCGCGGGCCCTGGTGGTAGTCAATGCCCACGGTGGCAACTACGTGCTGAGCAACGTCGTCCAGGAGGCCAGCGCCGAAGGCCGCGCGATGGCGTTGTTTCCCACCCGGGAGGACTGGCAGGAGGCGCGGGCCGCTGCCGAGCTGGTCAGCTCTATGCACGAGGACATGCACGCCGGAGAGATCGAGACCTCGATCCTGCTGCACGCTCACCCCGAGGTTATCCGCCCCGGCTACGAGACCGCCGACCACGTTGCCGACGACCGCCGCCACCTGCTCACCGAGGGCATGCGGGCCTACACCGAAACCGGGGTCATCGGGCGTCCGTCCCTGGCCACTGCCGAAAAAGGCAAGGCCGTCCTCGACTCCCTGACCAGCAGCTTCGCCGACGTGGTAGCCCTGCTCACCAAGCTCTGAGCACCATGCGCGGAGCGATCACGATCACGTAGCGCGGACACTGCCGAATTGTTCTTGTGAGTATCAAGCGCGGCGGCGCGGCGCGCCGCCGCACGGCCCGCCGCCCGAACGCCACCCGAGCGTGCGGCGTGGGCGCCGGTCTCGGCCGGCGGCGGGACCACGGGCCGCCCACCGCACCACCCGCACTCCGTACCTGACCCTCAGCCGCCGCACAGGGGCCGCACCGCCGCCTGACCTCACATCGCACTCCGCCGAGGCTCTTGCCTGCAAATACGCAAAGCCGTCGCAGGTTACCGGACTCGAACCGGCTCACCCCTCGAACAAGGAGAACTAACCTCGAGCTTTCGCGGTGAGTTTCGGAGAACTTGATCGTTTACATGAGAAAAGTGCCCTTGAACTGGGAGGGTCGGACTTGTCTAAGG
>NZ_JBFBCE010000219.1:0-1946 GCF_040689595.1 Streptosporangium sp. NPDC051023
GGCAGTCGGTGCAGCGCCATGATGACGGCGATATTGACCACTCCGCTCTCGGGGAACCGGGGCGGGCGGCCTGACAGCAGTGCGTAGAGGGTGGCCGCCTACCAGCTCGGCAAGGCCGGCAAGAAGGTGCTGATCCTCGAAGGCGGGCCGCCGGTGCCCAAGAGCCGCGAGGACTATCTGCAGACGTTCTTCACCGCCAACGCCAAGACCCCCGAATCGCCGTATCCGCCGACCCTGCAGGGCCCCGGCAGCGACGGCAATCCGCTCGGCCAGCCCGATCCGGCCACGCTCAACACGCCGCGCTACACGGTGCTGCAGATCAACGCCTGGCAGAACCCGAAGCAGTGCTATTTCATCTACGGCCCGCAGGCGGTGACCTCGCCGACCGATCCGCAGATGACCTTCGCCTTCGGCAGTTCCTACGAGCGCGTCGCCGGCGGCACCACCTGGCATTGGCTGGGCACCTCGCTGATGCACCTGCCCAACGACTTCCAGCTCAAGAGCAAGTACGGCCAGGGCGTGGACTGGCCCGGCGGCGCGAAGTTCTACAACCAGTTGCTGCCGTATTACCGCGCCGCGACCGAAGTGATCGGCGTGTCCAGCGACCGCGATGCGATGGTGACGCTGTACAAGACCTTCAACGTGCAGCCCGACGGCGTGTACGGGCCGAACTACGATTTCCCGATGCCGGGCATCGTGATGTCGCTCAACGACGCGCTTTACCAGCAGAAGGTGACCTCGCTGACGGTGGACGGCATCTCGCTGTTCGTCACGCCGACGCCGCAGGGGCGCAACTCGCGCCCGGGCAACCGCCGCCAGTGCGCAGGCAACACCAACTGCATTCCGATCTGCCCGATCCAGGCCAAGTACGACGGCAGCGTCACCCTGGCCCAGGCGCTGCAGACCGGCAACGTGCAGATCCAGTACCAGGCCGTGGCCAGCAACATCCGCCTCAGCGGCAAGCAGGTCAGCGGCATCGACTTTCTGACCTACGACACCCAGACCGGGCCGGCCACCGGCAGCGGCACCGCGGTGGGCAAGCGCTACATCCTGGCCGCGCACGCGATCGAAACGCCGAAGCTGCTGCTGATGTCCAACCGCAACCCCGGCTGGCCCAACGGCGTGGCCAACGGCTCCGGCCAGGTTGGGCGCAACCTGATGGACCATGTGATGTACCTGGCCTGGGGCCTGGCCAAGGATCCGATCTACGCCTATCGCGGGCCGCTGGCGACCTCGGGCATCGAAGCCGCGCGCGACGGCGCGTTCCGCAACCAGCGCGCGGCCTATCGCATCGAGATCGGCAACGAGGGCTGGAACTGGGCGGCCAACGATCCCAACACCACCCTGGCCGATTTCGTGTTCGGCCAGAACAACAGCCAGCTCAACGGCAACTCGGTCAACGCGCAGGGACAGAAGCTGCGATTCGATCCGAACCTGCCAGCGTTCAGCCAGCTCTACGGTTCCAAGCTGGTGAACACGCTCAACGCCGTCTACATCCGGCAACTGCGCCTGGGCTATCTGATCGAGCAACTGCCCGATCCCGACAACCGGGTGACGCTGTCGAGCCAGTACAAGGACCACCTCGGCCTGCCGCGGCCGCAGGTGACCTACCGCATCCGCGAAGACTACGTGCGCAACGCCTTCGTCTCGGCCAAGCAGGTGTCGACCCAGATATTCCAGGCGCTGGGCGCGACCGAGTACACCCAGCCGCCGGCCGACGCGGTGATGAAGGGGGCCGGCGCCTCGCCGACGACCTTCCGCTATAAGGGCCAGAACTTCGTCTTCTACGGCGCCGGCCACATCATCGGCACCTACCGCATGGGCACCAGCGCCACCAACTCGGTGCTCAACGCGCGCCAGCAGTCGTGGGATCACGACAATCTCTACATGGTCGGCAGCGGCGTGTTCCCGAGCACGGCGACGGCGAACCCGACCCTGACCATCGC
>NZ_JBFBCE010000220.1:0-1845 GCF_040689595.1 Streptosporangium sp. NPDC051023
CCTCAGGGTGCACGTAAACCGAGGGAGAGGGAGGGGAAGCAATCATGGTCGTCTATTGTCCCAGCCGACCTGAGATGCCTATTCGCCGAGTTGGCGAGGCTGCGGATGAGTACCGTTGCCCTGTGAGCCGACTCTCCTGTTGCATGTCCGCCACGGAACTGACATCCGATGAGTACCGGATCCTCGACGAGTTGCCGGATGGCGCGAACACGGTCGAGGTGGAGGCGCACTGCTGGGTTCAGGAAGGACACCCTGGCCAGCACATGACGCTCGGCCAGGCGTGCGGGGCCGAGGACGTCGAGTGGTGGCTTCGCTGGGGAGACGAAGGCCGTGATCTTGCGGCTGTGGAGATGTGCCCTGAAGCGGATCCAGCGTCCGCGGATCTTTGCCTGTTGCCTGCCGGGCACTGGGGGCGGCACAGTTACGGCCTTGAGTAGGCCACGGCCGGATTTCGTAGACCCCGGCTACGGCGCCCACTCCTGCCGGTAACCGGGGCGGTGACGGTAGCCGTACGCGTGTCTACGCAGGTAGTCGCACGGGTAGTCGCCGTCGTGGTCTCCGCAGATCACGCAGTCGCGGCAGGCGGATTCCTCATGCCGGGCAATCTCGGACAGCTCAAACTCGCAACGGGCGATCGTGTCCTGCGGATCATGACGGGCGGCGTGTTCAGCGACTCCCCGGTACAGGGCTTGAGCGGCTTCCCGCTCCCGGATGTGTCCGCCTCCGGCGATCACCTTGCCTTCGTAGGCGGTTGAGTGATCGACCTTGTACGTCCACTCTTCGCCGGGCGACAGCCGAGGGTGGAAATGGTGCGGCTGGAGTCCTGCCGATTCGATCTCAAGGGCGACCAGGGACTGCTCGCCGCGGATCACGCAGGCGCGCAGGGCTGCGGTGAGGTCGCCCGTGATCGTGATACGCAGCCAGGCGAGCAGGTCGTCGGTCACAGCTTCCACTCCTCCTGGTAGTCGTCGTGGTCGGCGTACGGCTGAGCCATCTCCCAAAGAGTCCGTTTGGCGAAGTGCACCAAGCGGGGGATGCCGGACAGCATCTCTTCCTGGCAACGCACAAGGGTGTGCTGCCGGGCTTGGACATCACGCAACATGCGGGCCGGGTCGTAGTGTGCGATGTGGCGGGCCCGTTCGACGTCCACGTCGCCCGTGATGACGTCGCCTTGGCTGCTGCGGACACACGCCCGGCTCTCGTCGTGAGGGTCGGCGCGGGCCCGCTCGGTGTGCCATTCCTGGCTGAAGCCGGGATCTACTCGCACGACCTGCTCGTCCTCGTCGAAGCGAGCGCGTAGGAACGAGATCAGGTCGTCGGTCACTGTTCCTCCAGCTTCACGACCTGGTAGCCAGAGGCGACCAGGTCGTCGAGCACGACGTCGGCCCGTTCGAGGCACGCCTCCCAGGGAGGAGCGGGCTGGTAGCGGTGGATGGCGCGAGCGATAGTCACCCGCAAGTCGTTGGTCAACGTGCCTCCTGAAGAAGGGCCCTCGATCGGGCAACGGCGTCCATGTCCGGCGGCTCGTAGGCCATGCCGAGCAGGTCATGCATGCGCTGATAGATGCCATTTTCCAGGAGGTTAAGCGGCATGTCCTGCCACCGTGCCGGGCGGCCGAGAGCTCGGGTGAGGGTAACGATACGGCTGACGATGTACTCGCACCCAACAGACCAGCAGCCGTCACGGGCGTAGCGCATCTGGGAGTAGAGGTCGTGCCATAGGCGCATCAGCTCGTCGCCAGCGGCTTCTTCTAGGGTCTCGAAGGTACCCGCGTCAGCGATGGCTTGGCGGAGCTCCGCGGTACGGTCTGGGCTCATCACTCCTCCTCGGGAGAGGTGGGCGCCT
>NZ_JBFBCE010000221.1:0-1769 GCF_040689595.1 Streptosporangium sp. NPDC051023
TCGGCGTTGTTGGCGGCCAGCGGGTCGGTCGCGTAGTCCGGGGCGGCCTGGGCGGTGCCGGCCAGGCCGGCGGCCAGCAGACCGGTGGCGAGGACAACGCCACCGGCGGGGAGGAGGATGCGCTTCAAGGGAACTCCTTGGTCTGATGTGGAACGCATCTTGCGTCCCATGCGTCAGTAAAGGGATAGCCAGAAACATACAGCGGTGATCTTGGTGATTGGAAGCAGCTTCGGCGGGTAAAACGATCACTTGTCGGCCCGATACCATTCTGTGATGTTTACTGGGCTTGGAGGATCTTGGTCTGATTGTGGGGGATTTGCGGAGTCTTCCCAGATCAGTTTGATCATGTGGCGCGTGCGGCCAATAATGTGTGATCGTCCAACCACTTAGAGTCACTGCTCTAATGTGACGCAGATCACATTAAATTGATGGCACCGAACCGGAGCCAGCCACGTCTAAACAGACCTAATAACGCGTCCCCATCGCGGCCGCGACGCCCGCCGAACCCTCTGTTCCTCCCCCCGAAGGGGAGTGCGGGAGGCGAAGATCGGCCCTGTGGTTCCCGAGTTCGGCCGCGGACAGATCGGCTGGATCTTCGTCTGAGAGGGCTTGGCTGTCCGGGTTGATGGTTCTCAAAACAGCAGAAGGGGCCCGGCAATTGCCGGGCCCCTTCTGTGGAGCTGGGGTGAGTCAGGGGTTTGGACCCCCTGACTCGGAGACCATGAGGTCCTTACGGCTTACTTGTAGAGCTCGCCGTTCGGGCCCACGATCTTGCCGGACCAGACGTTGGCGGCCCTCTTGTAGATGTCGGCGGTCTCGCCGTCGAAGTAGGCCGAGGTGATCAGGTCGTTGCGGCCGTTCTTGTCCTGGTCACCGAACTGGCTGGTGACACCGTTGACGTAGCCCAGACGCTTGGCGTTGTTGTACTTCAGGACCCAGGGGCCACCGTCGGCGCCGGGGGTGAGGTCACCCTTGACGCCGATGTGCTCCTCGATCTTCTGCGCGGCGGAGACGTACACCTTGCCGGAGGTCTTGCCGTACACCCACTTGGGGGTGATGCCGGTGAAGTGCTTGTCACCGTCGGGCTCGGGGGCCTCCGGGTAGCCGAAGATGAAGACGGCCTGGCCGGTCTTCTGGTTCCACGCGAAGCCCTGGCCACCGACGTTGTCACCCAGACGACCGGCGTCCTTGGACAGCTCGATGAAGAAGGCGTGGTCCTTGATGAAGTACTTGGCCTCGGAGCCGAGGATCAGCCACTGCTTGACGTAGTAGCGGGTGATGATCCACTGGCCGCTCTTGGGGTCCTTCTCGATGTGGCAGAGCTTGTGGGCGACCGCGTAGGCCTCGGCCTCTTCCTTCGACGCGATGATGACGTCGGTGAAGGCCTGGGCGCCCGGCTTGAGGACCGCGGGGCCACCGATGGCGGCGGCGTCCTCGTACTGCTTCTTGGTGACCTCGAGCGGCGAGTAGGTGCCGCGCTTGTCGTCCGGGCCGGTGGTCTGGGTCTTGACCTCGTCGACGACCTCGCCGACGTTGCCGGTGGTGCCGACCCACTTCTCGTACTCGGCCTTGGTGACCTGCTTCTTGGTCTCCTCGACGAACTTCGGACCCACGAAGCCCTTGTACTCGGCCTCGGTGACCTGCTTCTTGCCGTTGTAGAACACACCGTTGTAAACGGTGACGAACGCGTAGTCGCGGTCGTAGTCCTCGTAGACGTCGAAGTCGTAGTGCGTCCACGCGGTCTTGCCGACGTAGATGCCGTAGGGGGT
>NZ_JBFBCE010000222.1:0-1759 GCF_040689595.1 Streptosporangium sp. NPDC051023
AGGGCTTGCAGATAAATAACCCGTAGCTTTCGAGGGTATCGCTCGTTGGTGTGGTATGGGCGTAGCAGCTGAGACGGTGGCATTGCTGGCAGCGAAGTTCGAGGTGATCCTCCCGCACCTGGATGAGCGGCAGCGTCGGTTGCTGATGGGCGCCGAGGCGCGGGCGCTGGGTCACGGCGGCATCGCAGCGGTGGCCAGGGCCGCCGGGGTTCGAGCGGCAACTGTGTCTCTGGGCGTCGATGAGCTGGAAGCGGGTGTCGAACCACTGGGCCGGATCCGCCGGCCTGGTGGAGGCCGCAAACGCCTGGTCGAGACCGACCCGGGAGTGCGCACGGCGTTGCTGGCGCTGGTGGAGCCTGACACGCGCGGCGATCCGATGTCGCCGCTGCGCTGGACGACACTGTCGACCCGCCGCCTGGCCAGGCAGCTGACAGCTCAAGGACACCGGATCGGCGCGGACACGGTCGCGGACCTGCTGCGCCAGGAGGGCTTCAGCCTCCAAAGCAACGCCAAGACCCTGGAGGGCAAACAGCACCCTGACCGGGACGCCCAGTTCCGCTACCTCAACGAGCGGGTCAAGACCCACCAGGCGGCCGGACAGCCGGTCATCAGCGTGGACACCAAGAAGAAGGAACTGATCGGCGAGTTCAAGACCGCGGGCCGTCAATGGCGGCCCGCGGGTCGGCCGGTGCAGGTCGCCGTGCACGACTTCCCCGACCGTGACCTGGGCAAAGCCATCCCTTATGGCGTCTACGACCTGACCGCCGACAGCGGCTGGGTCAATGTCGGCACCGACCACGACACCGCCGCCTTCGCAGTGGAGTCCATCCGCCGCTGGTGGAACGGCACCGGGCAGGAAACCTACCCCGACGCGACCCGGCTGCTGATCACCGCGGACGCGGGCGGCTCCAACGGATACCGCACCCGCGCCTGGAAGGCCGAACTCGCCGCGCTGGCCGCCCAGACAGGTCTGGAGATCACCGTCTGCCATTTCCCGCCCGGCACCTCCAAATGGAACCGCATCGAGCACCGGTTGTTCTGCCACATCACGATGAACTGGCAAGGCAGACCGCTGGCCAGCCACGAAGTCATCGTGCAGACCATCGCCGCGACCACCACCACGACCGGCCTGGCCGTGCATGCCGAACTGGACACCGGACAGTACGCCACCGGCGTCACCGTCAGCGACGCCCACATGGCCGAACTGCCCATCGTCAGCCACGACTGGCACGGCGAGTGGAACTACACCCTGCTGCCCGCATGGGCGCCAATCACCACCGATCCCGCTGCTACGACGGCATCGCCCCGCCGAGACCGCCGAGACGATCGAGCCTGGCTGGCCTACCCTGCCCTGACCGGCTTGGCGCAGCGAGAATGGGACCAGCTCATCGACCAGTTGACCCTTCTACGGCATGACCAGCGAGAAGCCGACCTGCACTGTCAGCGCGGCGGCCCGCGGAAGGTAGCGGCAGGAACCGGCCGCCACCCCTGCCTTACCCTGACCGAACGGCTTCTGATCACCGTTCTGCACCACCGCCTCGGCCTGCCCCAAGCAGTCCTCGCTGACCTGTTCCAGGTCACCCTCATGACCGCCAACCGGGCCATCCGCCAGATCCGCCCTCTCCTTAAGCAGGTCGACTACATCATCACGCCTATCCAGAAACGCCTCTACACCGCAGCAGACCTCACCGCTTACGCCCTTAGCACCGACGCCTTCCCCTCAGAGATCAACTCAGCGTGTTAATTATCTGCAAGCCCT
>NZ_JBFBCE010000223.1:0-1729 GCF_040689595.1 Streptosporangium sp. NPDC051023
ACAGGAGCGGCAGACACAACAGGCGGTCAGGCAGTGGGCGAAGGGCTACAGCAGTCTCCAGTCGCCCATGGGCGTCCACTCGGGGTTGGCGGGGGTGCGGGACACCACCTCGGCGTCTGCGGGGAGGCCCTGTGCGGTCTGCCACTGCCCCGTGAGCCTGGCGACGTTCTTGGCCGCGGCGATCCCTTCAGGACCGGTTCCGGTGGGCTCGACCGTGGTCGCCTGCTCCTCGTCCGCCCATCCGGTGCTGCGCACCCCGTACTCGACGGTGTCCGCGGAGGGCTGGTCGGCGGAAGCGGTCTGCGCCTCGGAGATCTTCTGCTCCAGCTCGGCGCCAGTGATGCTGTGCGGGTTGAGGCCGAGCTGTGCGGCGCGGACCACGTGTAGCGCCTCACGGTGGAAGCGGTCCCGCACCTCGGCCGGTTCGTAGTCGGAGGCGGGAATCCTCACGTCGAGAATGGCGGTCCCCAAGAACTTGACGGTCTTGACGGTGGCGTGTTCCCAGTGCAGGAAGCCGCCGAGGCCGTGTGAGTGCCAGTTGGGCAGCACCCACTGCGGGTCCTGCTCGACGAACTCGCGCAGCGCATCGAGGCCGGCGTCGGCGGGCAGCAGGTTCGCGGGGATCTCCATGGGGTGGTCTCCTCCAAATCGTTGGGGCGGTGTGATCCGGGGTTCTGCCAGCCGCTCCAGGGCCCTGGAGCGGCTGGCGCAACACCGGATCAGATACCGCTGACGATCCAGGCGTACTCCGGGCGATCCTCGTCATGGAGGAGGATCTGCTCCACGCCGTCGGTGTAGGTGACGGTGACGATGGCGCTGACCAGGCCCCAGGTGAAGCTGTGGCGGCGGCGACCGAGCTTCTCCTCGACGTGGACGTCTTTGACCTCGCGGTCGGTCATCGCGTTGGCGGGCTGGGCGATACCGCCGAGATACCAGGGGGCGAGGGCTGCGAGCTGCATGCCCGGCTTGATGTCCAGACAGTTGACCCGGGTGAGGGTGATGACGGCGCCAGCGAAGTCCGACTCGGGGTCGGTCGGGCCCGTCATGGAGGTGATCTCCTCGAATCCAAGCCAGTCGCGGCCCTTGATAGCGGTGAAGGGGTACTTGCGCTGCAGGACAGGCAAGTCGTCGTCCAGCAGGTGGGCGGGCTCGTCGGGGAAGGACTGGTCTGCGGTGTAGGTCGTCATGGTGTGCTCCTGTGGTTGAGGGGTTGGGGTGCCCGGGGTCTCCCCCCGGGACAGGAAGGTCAGGCGGGGCGGGCGGCGGAGACGAGGCCGAGGGCCTTCAGGACGTTCGAGGGGCGCGTCTGCTCCAGGATGTTCGGCAGGAGCGTCCGGGAGGCGGTGTTCTCGGCGGCGATCGCGGCCTCAGCGGCTACTGCGGCGGCCTGGGCGGCGCGCAAACGCATCGATGTTGTGGAGAGGACTCCCGCGGCGCGGCCCGCCTCGTAGATCACTGTGGTCCAGTCGTCGCCGCTCTTACCGCCGGCCATCTCGGCCATCTCGTTCAGGGCGTCGGCCTGGCCGAGCTGGGCGTCAGCGAGGTGGCCGACGATGTCGGCGGTGCCGCTGCCGCCCTCGCGGGAGACCGCGGCCCGCAGAAGAGCGGACTGGCGGGCGATCTCGTGGGCGATCTCGACGGCGGTGCGGGGCTCGGCGGTCATGTCCATCTCCAGGGGCTTGGGCGGGTCAGGGGTGGGGGGTGCCCGGGGTCTCCCCCGGGCCGGGGT
>NZ_JBFBCE010000224.1:0-1686 GCF_040689595.1 Streptosporangium sp. NPDC051023
CATGAGGTGTTTGAGCGGCGGGTGCGAGACAACCCAGACGCCACAGCCCTGATCGAACCCCACGGCCGAACCCTGACCTACACCCAGCTCAACACCGCCGCCAACCAACTCGCCCGCGCCCTGCACACCCGCGGCGTCAAACCCGGCGACCTCGTCGGCCTGCACACCCCCCGCAGCGCCAACTACATCATCGCCCTACTCGCCGTCCTCAAAGCCGGAGCCGGCTACGTCCCCCTCGAAACCGGACTCCCCGACGAACGCCTCAAACTCATGGCCACCGAACCGGCCATCACCACCGTCATCACCGCCGCCCCCCTCACCTGGACCCACACCCCCACCCCACACCTATCCCTCGACGACGACGCCACCTTCATCACCAGCCACGACCCCACCAACCTCGGCATCGCCGCCAACCCCGAAGACATCTTCTACATCCCCTACACCTCCGGCTCCACCGGAAAACCCAAAGGCACCCTCGTCCCCCACCGCGCCATCCCCGGCTTCTTCACCAACACCGACTACGCCACCTGGGGACCCGACGCCACAACCCTGCTGCACTCCGCCCTGTCCTGGGACGGCAACCTCGTCGAAATCCTCCCGCCCCTGCTCACCGGCGGACGCGTCATCATCCACCCCGGCCCCGAACGCGACCCCCTCACTGTCGCCGAAACCGCCCACACCACCGGCGTCACCCACCTCTTCCTGCCCACCGCCGCCTTCAACACCATCATGAGCAGCGACCCCCACCTCCTGACCGGCATCCGCTACCTCATGTTCGGCGGCGAACAGGTCTCCCCCAAACACGTCCACACCGCCCTGACCAGCCTGCCCGGCACCCGCCTGATCCACTGCTACGGACCATGCGAGTGCACCGTCTTCACCACCACCCACCACGTCACCCCCGCCGACCTGCAACGACCCACCATCCCCATCGGCACCCCCATCGGCGACCGCCGCGTCCACCTCATCGACCCGGCCACCGGACACGAAACCACCACCCCCGGCCAGATCGGCGAGATCCACATCAGCGGCCCCAGCGTCGCCCACGGCTACCTCAACCGCCCCACCCTCACCGCCACCCACTTCCTCCCCAACCCCCACACCACCACACAAACGGGGACGGGGACGGGTGCTCCCCTCTACCGCACCGGCGACCTCGCCACCCACACCCCCGACGGCCACCTCCTCTTCCACGGCCGCACCGACACCCAACACAAAATCCGCGGCTACCGCATCGAACTCACCGAAATCGAAATCGTCCTGACCAGCCACCCCCGCATCACCCACGCCGCCGTCACCACCCACCCCGACCCCACCGGCACCCCACGCCTGACCGCCTACCTCACCACCACCCCCAACCACCCCCAACACACCGAACACACCAAACACACCAAAAACACCAAAAACACCAGAGACACCGAACAGGCCGGACAGGCCGGACAGGCCGGGGACACCCCCGCCCTCACCGCCACCGACCTACGCACCCACCTGCAAACCCACCTGCCCGACTACATGATCCCCACCACCTACCTCCACCTGCCCGCCATGCCCCTCACCCACAACGGCAAGATCAACCGCAAAGCCCTCCCCCCACCCCACACCTGCACCCCCCTGCCCACCACGGCCGCCACACCCACGACCGGCCACCCCGCCACCCCCCTCCACCACACCCTCACCCACATATGG
>NZ_JBFBCE010000225.1:0-1663 GCF_040689595.1 Streptosporangium sp. NPDC051023
CAGAACTTCGGTCTGGAACGTGCCACGCACCGCATCTACGAAATTCTCCGCATGTCGAGGGATATGGAATCCAACGTAATCGCAGGCAAGGAGACTGCCCAGGATCTCCTTGCGCCAGGGAAGGATGTTGAAGATGTCGGCAGCCGGAAATTGGGTGTGATGGAAGAAGGCGATTTTCAGGTCCGGTCGTAGTTGCCGCAACACCGCAGGCACCATCCACAAGTTGTAGTCATGGAGCCACACGGTCGCGCCTGGCGCAGCCTCCATCGCCGCGGCCACCGCGAATCTGTGGTTTACGCGCAAGAAGACCTTCCAGTCGTCTTCATCGAACTTGGCCCGCTCCCAGAACGTGTTGATCACCGGCCAGAATGCTTCCTTGGAGAAGCGTTTGTAGAACGTCTCCACATCGGCAGCGTTGAGCGCGACGGTGGCCGCTGTTAATCCGGGGTAACGCGCGGAATCCACCGGCATCCGCTCGACCTCGCTGACCCCCGGCCCCGCCGCGGTGGTCCAAGCGACCCAAGAACCCGGAGTGCCATCCGCGAAAAAGCTCAGCAGACTCGGAATGATGCCGTTCGGCGAAGAGTGAGGCCGGCGCACACGCTCGCCCCGCACGACGCGCTCCTCGTAGGGAAGACGGTGATACACCATCACCAACTTCGCCTCACCCGCGGCCCTGGTGGGCGGACTTTCCAGCGCCGCAGGCACCAGGCCAAAGTGCTCCATCGCCTGAAGAATTCCGCCGCACCCCGGCGCTTGCGCGTGCAGGACATGGGACAACCCGGCCGTCGCGTCAGTCAATGCGGGCTCGGATGCCCCGACGCATACCCCGTTGAACCCTGCCAAATACATAGACAGATCGTTGAGGGTATCGCCGGCCACCAGCACGCGGTCGCGCCGTAGCCGCATAGTCTCGACCAAGGCGGACAACGTACTTCCCTTCCCGGTGTGACGAGGAAGAATGTCCAGATAGCGATCCGCCGAGTACAGCACTTGGCAGCCCAGCGATTCGGCCACGCTCTCAATTTCAGCACGGATCGAGCGCAGCAGCTTGGGGTCGCAGTAATAGGAGCAACGGCGCTCTTGCGGAACCTCCTGGCGCTGCAACTGCGGGAACCGCCTCATTGCCTCGCTGACGACGCTCTCGCCGGGCCATCGCGCATCGATCCGCGCTTGCAAAGGTTGAATCGGCTGCAAATCGCTTCCGTGCAACACGGTCGCTCCGACATCGCAGATCAGGTACTTCGGTTTAGGCAGCGCCGGGTCTTCTAGCAGCGGCAAGACGCTGTCGCGCCCTCGCCCTGTCACCCAAGCGACGTCCAGATCATCGCGCGCTCCGATCAATCGATAAAGCTGCTGTCGGGAAGTGGGGTCGCCCGCCAGGAACGTTCCGTCCAGGTCGGTGGCCAGAAGTAAGGAGCGCTCTTGCAATACGGCGTTCACGATATCTCCTCATCGGGCGAGCAAGTCGGCCATAGCCGCTTCCCGCCCTACGCGGTCTTCGCGCTGACGAAAGAATGAGGATTGTGTGGACGAGAACCAGCGATACGCATTGCGCGACGAACTGTCGCAAGCCGGATGCAGACTTCAAGAGTGCCCTAAAGTCCAAACATCAACCCCCAACGAGATGTTTGGCCACAGCATGGTGCGGCGCAAAAAATCC
>NZ_JBFBCE010000226.1:0-1646 GCF_040689595.1 Streptosporangium sp. NPDC051023
GCGACGTAGAGCGGGCAGGGAGCGGCGTCCGCCGGGGTGCAGCGGACCCAGATGTCGGTGTTCCCGGCGATCAACATCCGGTCGGCGACGGGGTCGGCCACGCTCCCGAGCGTGGCCCGCTCCACCCCGTAGGTGAGCAGGGCGAAGGCGTCCTTCACGTAGAACGTCTCGTCGAACACCACCGCCTTCGGCGTGCCGAGACCGGTGAAGCGCAGTATCCCGCCGAACACCGTCACCAGCAGCGGGCCCAGCCAGCCCCACAGGGGGTTGCCCCGCATGGGAGGCAGAAGTCGTTCCCTCGTTGATCCCATTTAGGGAAGTATGGAGAAAAATCACCCGCGATGGACGGCATCGTAAAGATCCCGCTTGGGAATCCCCGCCGCCTTCGCGACGTCCACGATCGCCTGCTTCCTCGGTATCCCCGTCTCCTCACGGCGGACGACCTCGGCGACCAGCTCCTCGATGTCCGGCTCGGCGACCTGCGGGTCGTGCCCGGCGACGACGACGGTGATCTCGCCCTTGACCCCGTCCGCCGCCCACCCGGCCAGCTCACCGAGGCCGCCGCGCCGTACTTCCTCGTAGGTCTTGGTCAGTTCCCTGCAGACGGCGGCCCTGCGGTCCGTCCCGAACGCCTCAGCCATCGCCTCAAGCGCGGCCCGCAACCGGTGCGGCGCCTCGAAGAACACCATCGTGCGTTCCTCTTCGGCCAGGGCCGCCAGCCTGCGGGCGCGCTCTCCCGCCTTGCGCGGCGGGAAGCCCTCGAAACAGAACCGGTCGCTGGGCAGCCCCGAGACGGCCAGCGCGGTGGTGACCGCGGAGGGCCCGGGCAGCGAGGTGACCGTGATCCCCGCCTCGACGGCCAGGTGGGTCAGGCGATAGCCGGGGTCGGAGACACCGGGCATGCCCGCGTCGGTGATGACCAGGACGGTCCTGCCATCCTGGAGTGCCTGAAGCAGCTCGGCGGCCCTGCCCGCCTCGTTGGCGTCGTAGTAGGAGACGATCCGGCCTCTGACCTCGGCCCCCAGCTCGGTAGCCAGGCGCCGCAGGCGGCGGGTGTCCTCGGCCGCGACCACGTCGGCGGTCTCCAGCGCCTCGCGAAGCCGGGGTGAGGCGTCGCCCGCCTGCCCGATCGGAGCCCCCGCCAGCACCAGCCTGCCGTTGTCGTTCACCCTTCCATCCTCCCGCATCCGGAAAGAGGTCTCACCGGGGGGAGAAGTTCCGTAATTGGACATGTAGGCCGTGTTTCTTAGGTTCCAGGGGGGAAGGGGCCCGTACGATGGCCGGGTGGCCGTGACCGACTTCCCCAACCAGGCGTTCGAGCAGCCGGAGCCAGAGCCGAGCGGTGGCTCGGTCGGCTCCGTGCGTGACCGGCTGGTGCCGCCGATGCCCGGCAGCGCCATGTGGGGCTGGCTCGGCCCACTGCTGGTGACGGTGTTCGGCGCCTTCCTCCGCTTCGTCAACCTGGGTCGTCCGAACGCGGTGATGTTCGACGAGACGTACTACGCCAAGGACGCGTGGTCGCTGGTCAACTACCTCGCCGAGCGGAACATGGCCAAGGACGCCGACAAGATCCTGATGGCGGGCGGCACCGAGATCTGGCAGAAGTGCGCACCCGCCGAGATCGACAAGTGCGCCTCCTACGTGGT
>NZ_JBFBCE010000227.1:0-1644 GCF_040689595.1 Streptosporangium sp. NPDC051023
GCCGAGATCACTCAGGGCACGCTGACCGAAGAGGACGTCGTCGCCACGATCGAGTACATCGTCAAGCTGCACGCGGGCGAGACCTCGATGCCGGGTGCCGGCCGTGAGATCGTCGTCGAGACCGACGACATCGACCACTTCGGCAACCGGCGGGTGCGCAACGTCGGCGAGCTCATCCAGAACCAGGTCCGTCTCGGCCTGGCCCGGATGGAGCGCGTCGTGCGCGAGCGGATGACCACCCAGGACGTCGAGGCGATCACGCCGCAGACCCTGATCAACATCCGTCCGGTCGTGGCGTCGATCAAGGAGTTCTTCGGAACCTCCCAGCTGTCGCAGTTCATGGACCAGACCAACCCCCTGTCCGGGTTGACGCACAAGCGTCGTCTGAACGCGCTGGGGCCCGGAGGTCTGTCCCGTGAGCGGGCGGGCTTCGAGGTCCGTGACGTCCACCCGTCGCACTACGGCCGCATGTGCCCGATCGAGACCCCCGAAGGTCCCAACATCGGCCTCATCGGCTACCTCGCCTGTTTCGCCCGGCTCAATGCCTTCGGCTTCGTCGAGACGCCGTACCGCAAGGTCGTCGACGGCAAGATCACCGACCGGATCGACTACCTCACCGCCGACGAGGAAGACCGCTACGTCAAGGCGCAGGCCAACACGGCGCTCAACTCCGGCGGCTCGTTCGCCGAGGCTCGCGTCCTGGTCCGTACCAAGGGCGGTGAGACCGAGCTCGCCCGTGCCGAGGAGGTCGACTACATCGACGTGTCACCGCGCCAGATGGTGTCGGTGGCGACCGCGATGATCCCGTTCCTGGAGCACGACGACGCCAACCGCGCGCTCATGGGCGCGAACATGATGCGCCAGTCGGTGCCGCTGCTCAAGAGCGAGGCGCCGCTGGTCGGCACCGGCATGGAGTACCGCGCCGCGACCGACGCCGGTGACGTCATCACCGCCGACAAGGCCGGCGTGGTCGAGGAGGTCTCCGCCGACTACGTCACCGTGATGAACGACGACGGCACCCGCACGACCTACCGGGTGGCGAAGTTCAAGCGCTCCAACCAGGGCACCTGCTTCAACCAGAAGCCGATCGTCGCCGAGGGTGACCGGATCGAGGTCAACCAGGTCGTCGCGGACGGTCCGTGTACCGACAACGGCGAGATGGCGCTGGGCAAGAACCTGCTCGTGGCGTTCATGCCGTGGGAGGGCCACAACTACGAAGACGCGATCATCCTGTCCCAGCGTCTGGTGCAGGACGACGTGTTGTCCTCGATCCACATCGAGGAGCACGAGGTCGACGCCCGGGACACCAAGCTGGGCCCCGAGGAGATCACCCGGGACATCCCGAACGTCTCCGAGGAGGTCCTGGCCGACCTCGACGAGCGCGGCATCATCCGCATCGGCGCCGAGGTCGTGCCGGGTGACATCCTGGTCGGCAAGGTCACCCCGAAGGGCGAGACCGAGCTGACGCCGGAGGAGCGGCTGCTGCGCGCGATCTTCGGCGAGAAGGCCCGCGAGGTGCGTGACACCTCGCTGAAGGTGCCGCACGGCAAGCAGGGCAAGGTCATCGGGGTGCGCGTGTTCTCCCGTGAGGAGGGCGACGAGCTTCCTCCGGGGGTCAACGAGCTGGTCCGCGTCTACGTGGCG
>NZ_JBFBCE010000228.1:0-1611 GCF_040689595.1 Streptosporangium sp. NPDC051023
TGGCCTCTTTCAGCCGGGGCGCGCCCCCCGGCAGGTGCGGGCGGGGCCGCCCCACGGCGTTTCGGGGAAAGCGCTCGACGTCATGGCTAAGTAGACGTACAGTCATAAGTGTAAGAACAAAGCGAACCCTGGAGGATCCCGATGGCCACCGACAACCAGAACCGCACCGCAGCCCTCAAGGCCCAGATGGTCAACCTCACCAAAGCCCAGCCCACCGGCACCCTGTGCCAGGCCCTGGAGATGCTCGACGGCCGCCCCCTCGACGCGGCGGAGACCCTGGCCCGCGTGACCATCATCGACGTCCTGTGTGAGCGCCACCCCGAGGTCGAGGACGCCTTCCAGGCCTGGGCCGAGGACGAGAACGAGGAGAACACCGAGACCGCCGTCGCGGTCATCGTCCGCGCCGCCCGCGCCGCCAAGAGCACGAAGGCGAACCGGTGAACAACACCGACCTCCGGAAGATCGCCGGGCTCGTCAACACCGAGGTACGCGTCACCGCTGTCTTCACCATCCGGGGCTGCCCCAGTGAGCCGAAGGTGTACGAAGGGCTCCTGATGGCGATCGGCCAAAAGCAGGGGCCCCGCGACCGCAACACCAAGCCCTGGTGTCTGGTGCTCAACGCCATCGACCACACGGGAGGCGTGCCGATCATCGCTATCCGCAGCGTCGTCTCGGTCGAACCACTGAAGTCCTGACCACCCATGGGAAACCGACGCAAGAAGGCCACAATGACCTCCCAGACCCCCGGCCAGGCTCTCACCGCCGCCCTGCGAACCCGCCTGCACATCGGCTCCCGCACACGCCGCTACCGCCGCTCCCACGACCTGTTCGCCGCCGCCCTCGCCGCAATTCGCCGCGCAGACATGGAGGACGTCCTCGCCCCGGGGTACCCGGTCCTCTGGTCCTGGGAGATGCACGTCGAGGGGGGCCGCGTCGACATCGAGCAGCGCGCCTACCTGACCACCCTTACCGCCTGGGACTTCACCGCGATCCTCGGCGACATGATCGACGCCGGAGTCTCCAGCATCGGCGAGGGCGAGCGCTACTTCGCCGACCGGGCCGAGGCCGACCGCCAGGCCTGGCGCAACCGTCCCGCTCCCTGATCCCACCCCGGCCCGCGGCAATCGACCGCGGGCCCTACTCCTACCTGGAGATCCCATGCAGCACATCACGGTTCATGCCGGCCAGATCGACACCATCGCCCGCCACGCCGTGCTCGACGCGGAGACCGAACCGTTCTGCGACAGCACCCCCACCCAGACCACCCGTGACAGCGCGCCCGCTATCCGCGTGCCGTTCTACGACGTCGTCGAGCACGAGACGGCGCTGGACCTGTTCCGTCGGGCCGCCGTCCGGCTCAGCTACGAGGACATCATCGGCACCCAGACCGGCGAGCGCCTGGAGGTGGGCGCCGCGCCCGACGGCGAGCCCGCTTTGATCATCCTGAACGCGACGCTCGTCGGCGCCTGACCGCCCCTGGGGACGGAACACGGTGGGGCCGGTCCGATCGGACCGGCCCCCCCCGGGGGGGGGTGGGGTTGCAGTCGACGTCAAAAAGAAGTAGTCGGACAAAAAAATAATGAAAAACAAAAAGAAACCCCAACAGGGGGC
>NZ_JBFBCE010000229.1:0-1585 GCF_040689595.1 Streptosporangium sp. NPDC051023
AGACCGGCTTGCCGAATGGCCGCTATGGGCAAGGGTTGATGAACCAGTTCGCCCCATACCTGCGCCGCCTTGGAATTCCTGCTGGCGTGGCGTTCCACGCATTCCGCCACACATTCGCCACGACGCTGCTGCGCAAGAAAGTGCGGGACGTAGACATTGCATTGATCACGGGACACTCGGTCAAGCACGCAGTTCCTGTGTTGCATCAGCACTACTACCACATCCAAGCCCAAGAGCTGCGCGACCAACAGAAGGAGCTTCTCGAACTATTCAAGCCGAACGTGGCACTGCCTGTTTACATCAAGGGACAGTTCGATGACTTGCTTAAGGACAAAGTCAAGCACTACCCGTAAGAACTTCAGCGGCTGGCGCGGACAGATGTCCGCGCTGGCTCGCTGTCTTCGCGGAAGGTTTCATACACGCCATCCATCCGACCACACATAGGAAGACCCACATGAAGAACAACACCGAACCACCACTGCGCGCCCATCCCGTGATCGTAGACGGCGATCTCCTCGATCAGGATGTGGAGGCCATCGTCAACCCGTGGAACCGCAACATCATTCCGTGGTGGCTGCTGCTGCCGCAAGGCGTATCGGGCGCCATCAAGCATCGGGGTGGGACAAGGCCCTTTCGAGAACTGGCCCGTGTCGGCCCTATTGCATTGGGCGGGGCCGCGATCACTTCCGCGGGATGTTTGCCGTTCAAGAACATCATCCATGTGGCAGGGATCAACATGCTCTGGCGCAGTTCACGGCGGTCTATTCATGACTCCGTGCGCTCCGCGATGGATATCGTCGCGCAGAACAACATCAAGTCGGTGGCGTTCCCGATCATTGGCGCAGGTTCTGGCGGCCACGACGAAGAGGCGGCTTTGCAATTGATGCTTGAATCTTTTGGGGAAATAGGCAGCGCGGCGGAAGTGCTCGTCGTTCGATTTAGACCCACCAAGCGGTGTTGACTAAGGGGGAACACAGAGCCGCAGTCAACGCACAGAACATTGCAAAGGCTCAGCACCTCGCGTTGACTTTCCGGCTGAGTCGATTAGAAAAAACAAAGACCACGGAGGCACACGATGGGCCCACATTTGATACCTGCATACTTTTTTGCGATTGGACTGGACATTTCACCACCCTACCCGAGTGGTGAGGGGCAGTCCCTTTCTTTGAAGGGAGATGCAGAGAACGCAAAACACTTTGACAACATGGAACAGCTTTTGAAGTGGTGGGAACGGGAGCTCATGCATGCCGCCACGTGTGAGCTCATGTACCAGAAGATCGCAGCGTTGTGGCACGAACGCCCAGACCTGCACGAAGGCATTCGACGCTTTGCCGCACCCAAGGCAAACGAAAGGATGATCGATGAGATCACCGATATTGCGATCGAGGCGCCTACCCTCGGGCGTCAAGCCGCTGTCGAGCGTGGGCGCGAGTTCGCCCCTCTGGTTTGGAGCCGGCCCAATTCAGACATCAGGGATGTCCTGCAAGAGTTCATCATTGAAGAGGACCGCAAAGCACTGGCACAAGCAGTTGGAGGTTCTGCGGATGCGCAGGCATCTTTACCGGCCGAAAGAAAGCCATCTAGC
>NZ_JBFBCE010000230.1:0-1556 GCF_040689595.1 Streptosporangium sp. NPDC051023
TAGCGGTGCTCTGTTAAATCTGGACGTAGAGGTCGAGGGCATGCCCGGACCCGACCGCGGCGAGGAGACGCTGGAGTTCAGGCGGCGGGGGCGCGTTGGACCAGGCGCGCCAGTAGCGCTGGAGCCGTATCCAGGGGGTGAGCCAGCCGCGGACGTGGCGCAGCGCGAGAGGCCAGGAAGGATGCCGGTCCGTGCCTGGAGCTGATTTTCCCCCCGCCCTGGGCGGATTGCCCGCCGAGGCGACGTCCCTCGCCCGGTGGGGGCGAAGGTTCACCGCCCGGATCTCCTGAACCGTCGGGCGGGCCGCTACCGGCGAGCCAGGTGTGCCAGCAAAAACAGAACGCGGCCATCACCAGCGCCTGGTGGCGGCGGATCGCCAGGGAGGAGCGGACCTGGAAATCGGCCCAGCCGAGCTCGTCTTTGACCTGTTTGTAGCCCTGCTCGATCCAGGAGCGCAGCGCGTAGATCCGTATGACCGTCGCCAGGTCGGCCGGTGGGTGCGGGCAGCCGGCTGCGGCCGGGCTTGCGGGGCGCGGCAGGTTGGTGGTCAGATACCAGGTGCTTTGGTCCGGTAGCGTCGCCGGGTCGGTGGTGGCGATCACCAGCCGGTAGGGCTCATCGGGGCCCCACGGGCCGAGCCGGGCATCGGCCGCCCACCAGGTCTCGGTGTGCCCGTCGCGGAAACGGCGCGGCACGCGGGTCCAGTCGCACGGATGGTCTGGGCCGCGCCAGGTCAGGGCGCGGGCGGCGTCGATCGGGGTGTGAGCGGCCCAGGCGGGCGCCCACAGGCCCTTACGTCGCTTGAGCGCCAGCACATAGGCCAGTCCCAGTTCGCGCAGTTCGGCCCGGTAGTCGTCGTTGTCGCCGTAGGCGCAGTCAGCCACCACCGCGGTGAAGGCGATGCCGGCTTCCAGTGCTTTGGCCACCAGCCGGGCGGCGATGCGCGGTTTGGTGGCGAACGCCGGATCATTCGTGCCGCGCGGCAGGCGGCAGGCCGCCGTGTACGGTTGAGCGTGCAACGGCACATACAGCCGTTCATCGGCCCACAACGTGGTGACGGTGACGATACCGCTGTCGGTCTTGCCGAGCCGGCCCAGCCACTGGCGGGATACATGATCGGTGGCGTGGCCGTCCTTGCGGTCGCCACTGTCGTCGATCACCAGCACCCCGCCCGGGTGTGGTGCGGTCGCCGGGTCGGACCGCAGCAGGGCCAGCCGCCGGTCGTTGACCGCCTCGGGGTCCCACACCGATTCCGACAGGAAGTACTGCAGCCGCTGTACCGCCGGGTCGTTGATCCCGGTCATCGGTTCGGCCCCGGCCAGGCAGGTCAGTGTCTTGTTGCGCTCGCGCGGCAGCAGCAGCCCGGTCAGGTACTCGCGAAACCCGCGCCGCTGCCCCAGATGCGAGAACAGGTCATCGAAACACGCCGCATAGTTCTCCAGTGGGCCAGGAGCCGGCGGAACCTGCACACGAGCGGTCATCGCACACCCCCGAAGCGCTCGAATAGGCGTTAAATAGGTGATACCCGGCACGATGCTTGATCCAACAGAGCACCG
>NZ_JBFBCE010000231.1:0-1549 GCF_040689595.1 Streptosporangium sp. NPDC051023
GCCGTCGCGGTGCAGCACCACGCCCATGTGGCTGTAACGCGAACCGGTGGCGCGCTGGATCGCCAGGCTCTGGGCCGAGCGCGAGGCGTGGAAGATCAGGTCGCCGTCGCGCACCGGCGGCGGCGCGGCGCGGGCGCAGGCCGCGCACAGCGTCAACAGCGCGGCCAAGATCAGCGCGCGCATCATGTCCACGCGATCACGCCGGCTCGGTCGCCGCGGCAACCGTGGCGAACAGGCGCAGGTCGCGCGGCTCGTTGCCGTGGCGGATCATGCCCTGCGCGTGCATGCCCAGACGTTCGAGCACCTTGATCGAGGCGGCGTTGTCCGGATTGACGATCGCCAGCACCCGCGGCAGCGCCAGCGACTCGCGCGCGTAGCGCAGCACCGCCGCGCCGGCTTCGACCGCGTAGCCGCGCTGCCAGTGGCGCTGCAGGAAGGCGTAGCCGAGGTCCGGGTCGGGCAGGGCGTCGCGGCACAGCAGGCCGCAAATGCCGACCGGCTCGCCGCTGTCGCGCAGTTCCACCCGCCACAGGCCGTAGCCGTGGCGCGCGTAGCTGGCGGCGGGGCCGTCCTGGATATAGCGCAGGGCGCTGTCGAGATCGCGCACGCCGCGGTCGCCGATGCCGCCGAGGAAGCCGGGTTCGTTGACCAGTTCGAGGATGAAGCCGGCATCGCCGGCGGTGAGTTCGCTCAGGGTCAGGCGTTGGGTCTGGATCGTCGGCATGGGCGGCGGCGCGCGCGGTAGGTCGGGCAACGATACGACAGTGGCGCGGCCAGGTGAGGGCGCGATGAAGTCGGCGCGGGCGCGGCTACACTGGCCGGCCCGCATCGACGCCTTCGCCGCCATGGACGCGCCTTCCCGCCTGCACGAGATCCACCCCATCGCCGACGACAAGCGCCGCGCCGTGCTCGACGCGTTGGCCCGGATCGAGCGCGAGCACGACGTGCGCGTGGTCTACGCCTGCGAATCCGGCAGCCGCGGCTGGGGCTTTTCCTCGCCCGACAGCGACTACGACGCGCGCTTCGTCTACGTGCACCGGCAGCCGTGGTATCTCGCCGTCAACGAGCGCACCGGGCCGGGCGAGCCGCAGCGCGACGTGATCGAGCTGCCGATCGAGGCCGACCTGGACGTGGCCGGCTGGGATCTGCGCAAGGCGCTGCGGCTGGTGTCCAAGTCCAACCCGACGCTGTTGGAGTGGTTGCGCTCGCCGATCGTGTACCGCCAGGATGAGGCGATGGCGGCGGAACTGCACCGCCTGGCCGAGCGCTTCTATTCGCCGGTCGCGGCCTGGCACCACTATCTGAGCCTGGCGCGCGGCACCTTCCGCTCGCACCTGGGCGGCGACAGCATCCGCACCAAGAAATACCTGTACGTGCTGCGGCCGGTGCTGGCCTGCAAATGGATCGAACGTGAGGACAGCGCGCCGCCGATGGCGTTCGAGCTGCTGCTCGATCGCTTGCTGCCGGACGGCCCGGTGCGCGAGGCGATCGAGGAATTGCTGGTGCGCAAGCGCCGCAGCGCCGAGATCGAGGCCGGGCCGCGGGTGCC
>NZ_JBFBCE010000232.1:0-1533 GCF_040689595.1 Streptosporangium sp. NPDC051023
GGGCGTCGTCGTCGCGGCTGGAGGATTCCAGCCAGCGCCGCAGCGGATCGCCGGAGCCGGCGTCCTTGCCCTGCGGCTGCGGGCGGAAGTGCGGCTGGTCGATGTAGTCGCAGCCTTCGCTCTCGCACAGGATGCCCTGCACGTAGTAGCGGCCGGCGCCGATGGCCAGGCTCAGCGCGCCGTTCTCGCCTTGCAGTTGCAGGTCGAACCCGGCGTTGTCGACCGGCGCGGCGTAGGGGCCGAACAGGTCGCGCGCGAGCGTGCGCAGGTAGTGCAGCAAGATCGCGCTCTGCTCGTTGGGATCCGCGTCCAGGGTGACCCGGCCCTGTTGCAGCAGCACCTGGCTGAAATGGTTGCGGGGGTCGAAGCTCACCCGCGAGAAGTCGCCTTTCATGTCTGTGTCCTTTCAGGTCAGTCGGCAAGGAGAAGTCCGACCGTCATGCCGGCCGGGGTGTGCTGGTCCAGGCGCGCGCGCAGGTTGGCTTGGCGCTGGGGTTCGTAGAGGTCGTGGTAGACGCCGGGCTCGGACTGGTCGTCGGCGCCGCGCAGCAGCTCGGGAGCGCATTCGGCGGCGAGGCGGGCGTAGCCGGGGCGGCCGTAGCGCCGCGATTGGTAGCGCGGGCGCAGGCGCAGCCGTTCGGCCGCGATCAGTTCCTGTTCCACCGCCGCCGGCAGTTTTTTCGCCCGCACCGCGGCGATGGCCTCGTCGGGCTGGCAACGGTAGCGGCGCGGCGTGCGGCAACGGCAGGGCACGTAGCAAAAGCGCATGCAGCCCAGCTGACGGCGGGCGACGTTGAGGCAGTCGTTGAACAGGCTGTTCTCGGCCAGGTCCACCGCATGCACCTCGACCGTGCCGAACACGGTGCAGCGGCGCATGCTCAGGCAAACGTGGGCGACCGCGGCGGCGGGCGCGCCGATCGCCTGTTCGCGCGGGCCGGCGGCGTCGACGATGCTGTCTTCGATCGACAGCGCGATCGGATCGGTGCCGACTTCGTCCTCCTGCACCTGGATCGAGCCCAGGATGCTGTGGCTCACCTTGACCTGGGCGCGCACGCCGTGCAGTTCCAGGCTCGGCTCGGCCGGACGCTCGGGGTCGCAACCGCAATCGATGGCCCAGCCGGGCACCAGGGTGCAATGGCGGATCGACACTTCCGCGCCGCAATCCGGCAGGACTTGCGCGAGCTCGGCGTAGGTGCCCGGTTCGCGCGGCGCGCACACGTGCAGCGGGCGGCCGGTCAGCAGGATGCCGTCGAGGTGGAAGCGGCTGCCGGCGTCGAGTTCGACCGTCAACGCGTCGGGCAGATCGGTCTGCCAGTCGATCAGGCGGATCACCGGGCGCACGCCGTCGGCCGCGCGCAGGGTCAGCGATTGGCCGGGGCGCAGGCGGATGTGCAGCGGCTCCACCCATACGCCGCTGTGCAGCAGTTCGATCACCGCGTGCTGCGGCGCCTGTTCGTTCCATTGGCGCAGCGCGTCGCCGATGCGCGGCACCACCGGCGGCAGCTCGCCGTCGTCGCCGGCCGCCGCGGCGGC
>NZ_JBFBCE010000233.1:0-1522 GCF_040689595.1 Streptosporangium sp. NPDC051023
GTGCCGACGAAGCGCAGCGAGGCCTGGCCGCCGGCCATCTCGAAGCGGTAGTCGGCTTCGATGTCGACGCCGGCGCGGCGCGAACGGGCCAGGTTCTCGTTGAGCGCGGTCCAGTTGTAGATCGCGCCGGCCGGGAAGGTGCGGCCCTGCGAGTCGACGTAACCGCCGGCCGGAGCGCGCTTGATCGCGGCGCAGAACTCGTTGCCGACGCCGCCGGGCGAATCCACGCAACGGGTCGCGAGCTGCTCGGCGGTGACCGCGCCGATCGCGTCCTTCAGGTTGACGCGCCAGTAGTCCACCGACAGGCCGAAGCCTTCGATGAACTCCGGCTGCCAGACGAAGCCGTAGGAGAACGAACGCGCCTCTTCGACGTCGAGGTCCGGGTTGCCGCCGCTGACGCCCGGGCGGGTGCCGCCGTAGGTGTCCTGGTAGTTCGCCGGCAGGCCGAGCGCGGCGCAGTTGCGCGCGCGCAGCGCCGGGTCGGCCGCGGTGTTGACCGAGTTGGTGCGGCCCGGGCGGGTGTCGCACGGGTCGTTCATCGGTGCGAAGTTCTGGGTCTGCGGGTTGAACAGCTCGCCGATGTTCGGCGCGCGCACCGCCGAGGAGGAGTTGCCGCGCAGACGCAGGCTATCGTTGATCGCCCAGTCCAGGTTGTAGCGCCAGGCGCGGGTGTTGCCGATTGTGTCGTAGTCCGAGAAACGGACCGCGCCGCCGAGGGTCATGTTCTTGATCAGCGGCAGATCGTGCAGCAGCGGCACCGCGGTTTCGATCCACAGCTCGCGCACGTTGTAGCTGCCGCGCGAATCGGGGATGGCGTTGAGGAAGGTCAGGCCGGCCTTGTCCAGCGGATCGTTGATCTGTTCGCTGGTCTCGCGGCGGTATTCCAGGCCGGTGGCCAGGCTGACCGGGCCGGCGGGCAGCTCGAACAGGTTGTTGTTGACCAGCGAGCCGCCGGCCACGAACTGGCTCAGACGGGTCTTGGACTTGGTGGTGACGTTGAACCAGTCGCGCGCGGCCTGGCTGATGGCGCCGTCGCCGAAGATCTTGAACGGAATACAGCTGGCGGCGGTCTCGGCGGAGATCGTGGTGCCGAGGTTCGAGTTGACCGAGGTCGGATCGACCTGCGAGCGGCAGACGATCTTGCCCGAACCGTTGTCGACCGCGTCCAGGCCCGCGTAGAAGCGTTCCATGTAGCGGTTGTTGAAGTTCTCGCGGGTCTCGTGGGTGCGGCCGTAGTTGACCGAGGCGTCGTACTGCCAGTCGCCCTTGCTGCCCAGCACGCCTTCGGCGCCCAGGACCAGGCGCATGGTCTTGCGCTTGGTGTCTTCGCCGCGGCGGCCCGAATCGAAGTCGTCGCGCGAAACGACGAAGCCCTGGCCGCCGGTCAGCGCGTTCAGCGCCGGCGAGACGTAGGCGTTGTCCGGATCGATGAAGTGGCCGCCGTAGGTGCCGAAGGTGTTGAACGCCGCGGTGCCCAGCGACTTGGAGTTGGCCTGGTTGTACAGACCCTCCATGTACAGGC
>NZ_JBFBCE010000234.1:0-1511 GCF_040689595.1 Streptosporangium sp. NPDC051023
AGCGAGAAAGGCATCCGCTGGGGCGGCCGTCCACTCGCACCGGCAGCTTGAGACGCTCACCCAACCCGGTGATCGTTTCCGGTCACAGCACTAGATGACGGGGGCTTCGGGAGCACGGGTGCCGTAGATGTGCAGGTTGACCAGTAGGTCGTTGTCGGCGCGGTAGATGGAGTTGTACAGGATCGTGTCGTGCAGCCGGATCTCGATCCCGTCGACGGTCTGGAGAGGCTGGTAGAGGGTGAGGGCGTTCCTGGTTCTGGAGACCATGACGTCGCCTCCGACGCCTTCGCCTACTCCGCGGGTGGCGACGTGGGGGCTGGTGGAGTCGCCGAGCAGGATGCGTACCCGTACTCCGGCGGCGGCCCGCTGGGTCAGTATGCGGAGCAGTCCGGCGTCTTCGGCGAGGAACAGGCCGCTGTAGACGAGGATGCCGATCTCGGTCTGGGCGGACTCGAAGAAGGTGCGCCAGACGTTGGCCGGTACGGCCCAGCGGTGCGGGTAGACGGCCTTGATCTCGGTCGACAGTGGCGGGCGTCGGCGGGCGCTTTCGGGCCATAGGTCGTTTTCGTCGACGTGGAGGAGGTCGGCGACGGCGAGGGCGTCCCGGTCTCCGTCACCGCGCACCCGTGCCTGTTCGTCACCCTCACCGCCCCCTCCTTCGGCACCGTGCACACCCGGCGGGAGAAGAATGGCAAGCCGCTGCCCTGCCATGCTCGCCGGGACGCCGAGACCTGCCCGCACGGGCAGGTGATGTCCTGCACCACCCGCCACGGGGCCGAGGAGTCCTGCCTGGGCGAACCTTTGTGCCCGGACTGCTACGACTACACCGGCAGCGTGCTGTTCAACGCCCTGGCCCCGCAACTGTGGAAGTACTTCACCGACGCCCTGCGCCGCCGCGTCGCCAAAGCCACGGGCCTGACGCTGCGGGAGCTGCGTGCCCAGTGCACAATCTCCTTCGCCAAGGTCGCCGAGTACCAGCGGCGCGGGGTGGTGCACTTCCACGCCGTGATCCGCCTCGACGGCCCCGACGGGCCGAATTCTCCGCCTCCGGCCTGGGCCACGGCCGAGGTGCTGGCCGATGCCGTACGGCACGCCGCCCACGCGGCCACCGCGACCACTCCCGCCACCGCCGACGAACCCGCCCGGATCCTGCGGTGGGGGCGGCAGCTCGACGTCCGTGAGATCACCCTGGACGGTGAACTGTCGGACCAGGCGGTGGCCGGTTACATCGCCAAGTACGCCACCAAGGCCGCCGAATGCGTCGGCACCCTGGACCGGCGCATCAACCCCCTCGACGACCTGGAAGCCTTCGACCTGCGCGACCACCCGCGCCGCCTGATCGCCGAATGCATGCGCCTGGGCGACCTCGACGAATACGCCGACCTGCGGCTGACCCAGTGGGCCCACATGCTCGGGTTCCGCGGCCACTTCTCGGGTCTGGCAAGATTTTCGTGATGGGGTGACGGTGAGTGCTCGTGATCATGCGAGTAGGACCCGTTTCCGCAGGAGTG
>NZ_JBFBCE010000235.1:0-1476 GCF_040689595.1 Streptosporangium sp. NPDC051023
GGTTGAGCTCGACCATCAGGTAGGTGCCGTCCTCGGCCGTGGTCGCGCGCAGGTCGTGCAGCATCTGCTGCGGGTCGGCGGCGTCGTGGATGACGACGAACGTGGTCACGAAGTCGAACTTCTGCCCGACCACCGCGTCCGAGTCGGCGACTTCGAAGCTGACCCGGTCGGCGACGCCGGCGGCTTGCGCGTTGGCGCGCGCGCGTTCGATCGAGGGCAGGTGGAAATCCACGCCGACCACGCGCGCGTTGGGAAACGCTTGCGCCATCGTGATCGCGGCCAGGCCGCTGCCGCAGCCGAAGTCCAGCGCGGTGCCGCCGGCTTCGAGTTTTTCCTTGACCCCGTCGAGCGAGGGAATCCAGCGCTGCACCAGGAAGTGCTTGTACCAGGGCATGGTCATGCGCTCCATGCCTTGCCAGGTTTCCAGCGGGTAGGCCTCTTCCGGCGCGCCGCCGCCGTTGCGGAAGGCTTCGGCGATGCGCGGGGCCATGCTCACGAACGGCACGCTGAGCTGGAGGATGCCGCCGGCGAAGTACGGCGAGTCCTCGTCGGCCAGCACCGGCGCGTACTCGGCCGGCAGCCGGTAGCGGCGGGTTTGCGGGTCGTAGTGCAGGTACTGGCCGGTGGCCATCGCGCCGAGCCATTCGCGCAGGTAACGCGCGTTGAGGCCGGTGTCGGCGGCCAGTTCCTCCAGCGTCACCGCGCCCAGGCGGGCCAGCGCCTTGAACAGGTCGAGCCGGTCGCCCAAGTAGAGCATGGCGCCGCGCAGGGTGTTGCCGTAGTCCTCCATGATCCGGGCCGAGAATTGTTCGACCTTGCTGTGGTCCATCGCGTTGCCTTCCGCCATTGCCGTGTCTCCCGGGCTCGTAGTCTTTCGTGTGGATGTGGTCGTGTGGATGTGGTCGTCTGGGTGTGGTGGGCGATGCGCTCAGCGCCGGCGGCCGGCTTCGCTGAGCACGCCGTCGACGATGGTTTCGGCCATGCCCAGGTGCGCGCCGGGCTCGAACAGCCGTGCCAGCCGGCTTTCGCCGACCGCGGCGAGCACGCGCGGATCGGCCTCGACCGCCTCGCGGATCGGCACGCGGTCGCGCTGGCAGGCCTGGGTGAGCTCGAAGATGATTTCGTAGGCGCTGTTCTTGCCCAGGGTCTTGGACATTTCGAACACGAACGCTTCCATGCAGATCGAATCGCTGAAGGCCTGGGCGTTGCGCTCCATCCGCGCATCGTTGACGGTGAGGCCGGCGACGGTGTCGGCGAGCAGGCGGATCGCCATCAGCGCGTAGTGCGAGACGTCGGCGACCGCGCACCATTCCAGGCGGGTGCCGCGGTAGTCGCGTTCGTGTTCGAGGATCATCGCGTCCAACGCCAGCATCACCTGGGCCTTGGCCAGCCGCGCCATCACCACCACCTGCTCGCAGCCTTCCGGGTTGCGTTTGTGCGGCATGGTGCTGCTGCCGATCTGGCCGGCGCTCCAGC
>NZ_JBFBCE010000236.1:0-1459 GCF_040689595.1 Streptosporangium sp. NPDC051023
CGTGGCGTGGTCGCCGTGCGCGAACAGCAACTGCTTGGGCCCGCGCAGCGCGTTGTAGAAGTCCACGTACTGGCCGGGCGGGAACAGGCTGTCGTTGAAGGCGTTGGCCAGCAGCACCGCGGTGCCGTTGCGGTTGAGCGCGGCGACCTCGGTCATCGGGCTGCGCTGCGGCACGATCGGCAACAAGCCGGCGACGGCGCCGTCGAAATCGCCCAAGGCGATGCGCGCGGTGGCCTGGGCCAGCTCCGGGCCGGGACGGCCGGTCAGCGCGCCGGCCACCACCAACAGGGCCGCGCCCTGCTGGCTGACGGTGCGGTTGGCGTATAGCGACGCTTCCAGATCGGCCCAGCCGCTCAGCGCGGCGACCGCCTTGATGCGCGGATCGCGCTCGGCGGCGAGCAGGCTGATGCCGGCGCCGTAGGAAATGCCGCTGGCGCCGATCCGGTTCGGATCCGACGGCGTATTCGCCAGCGCCCAGTCGATCACCGAACTGACGTCCTCGACCGTGCCCGGCCCGGCGATGTCGATCTGCCCGGCCGAATCCCAGAACCCGCGCGAGGTGTAGCTCACCACCACATAGCCCTTGGCCGCGAGCTGGCCGGCGCGGCCGACGTACTCCAGGTTCGGCACGCCCCAGCTGGCCGGCATCACCAGCAGCGGGAACGGGCCCGGCCCCTGGTCCTTGGGCACCATCACGAAGGCGCCCATCTGCGCCCCGTCCCAGCCGTCGATGCGCTGGTACTGGCCGCTGAAACCGCCGGCGTAGGCCGGGCTCATCACGCTGAGCAGCAACAACACCGACGTCAGCCTGCCACGAATGGATTCTGCGCATGAGCTCGTCCCCTCCCAAGGACTGGTTCCGCACGATTGGATACGTTTGCGTATGGTTTACCGCACGACGACCGTACCACCGCGCATGGAGGGCAACAACGGCGGGGGTCGGGCAACCAGGTGAACCTGGGCGACCTGGGTCACGGAATGAGCGGGAGAGGTGCCGAAAGGCGCGATAAATATGTCTTAACGCAGCAAAAAACTGTCCGAGCAGCCACAAGACGGCTGCTTTTGTGGGAGGGACTTCAGTCCCGACGCCTTCCGGCCAAACCGCCGTGCCCGGCTCAACCGCGCTGACGCACCGCTTCGAACAACGTCACGCCCGCCGCCACCGACACATTCAGGCTTTCCACGCCCGTGGCCGCGTCGCCGCCGGGCATCGGGATCTTGACCAACTGGTCGCAGGTCTCGCGGGTCAGCCGGCGCAAGCCGTCGGCTTCGCCGCCCAGCGCCAGCGCGACGTTGCCGCGCAGGTCCAGCGAATACAACGATGCATCGGCCTCGCCGGCCAGGCCGTAGATCCACACGCCCAGCCGCTGCAGCTCGCGCAGGCTGCGCGCCAGGTTGGTCACCGGGACCACCGGCACGCTGTCGGCGGCGCCGGCCGAGGTCTTGCGCACGGTGGCGT
>NZ_JBFBCE010000237.1:0-1458 GCF_040689595.1 Streptosporangium sp. NPDC051023
CGCGCTGCGGCGCGCGCTCACCCGGCCGCGCTCAGGTCCGCGCCGGGCGGCGCAGGAAGAACAGTTCGCCCTCGCGTTCGACCTGGAAGCCGAACGCGGCGGCGATGGCTTCGAGCTTGGCCGCGTCCAGGCGCCAGATGGTTTCGACATCGTCCACGCCCACATCCAGGGTCCATTGCATGCCCAGCCAGTGGGTCAGGACGAAGCCGCCGGGCATGAGCAGCCGCGCCAGCGCGTCGAAATAGCGCTCCAGGTGGCGCTGGCAACAGGCGAAGCTGGCCAGGTTGTTGTCGAGCACGCAGTCGAAGCCGGCCGCGGCGAAGCGTTCGGCGAAATCGCGGCTGTGCTTGTTGAGCAGGTGCACGCGGTAGTCGCGCAGGCCCAACGACTGGGCGTGCTCGAACTCGCCGCGGGCGACGGTGACCGACACCACCCGCGCGCGGCCGTCGAGCAGGCGCGCCACCGAGGAATTGCCGGTGCCCACGTGCAGCACGTCCAGACCGTCGAGCGCGGCGTTGCGCAGCCAGCGATTGATCGCCGCCTGATCTTCGGTCGGTTCGCAGTTCGAATAGTCCAGCAGTGGCCAGCTCGCGCGTTCGTCGGCGCCCTGGTGGGTGTCGACGTGCGGCTCGCGGCCGCAGTCGATGCGGTCGGCGCCGATGTCGAAGCGCGGCTGGAAGGCGGGAACGGCGGACGCGGAAAAAGTCGGATTCATGACAGCGGCTCGGACGCGGACGGGGCGCGTCGATTCTTCGCTCATGCGCGAACGCGTGTCGAGCGGCGCAGCGCAGCGTTCGCGGAACTGCACGGCGCCGTCACAGATTAAATCGTGCGCTGCTTTCATTCTTCGTTGCGAAAGCGCGGCGATGCACTGCGCTCGCGCCGCGCGGACGGCGTCGGAAATCTGCAATCGGGCACTGCGCTTTCGTGGCGACCGATGCGAGCTTCCTTCCGCACCAGCTTCGGCCAGCGTTCCCCCCAAGCAATCGTTCCGTCCGCTCCAATCCGCAAGCTTCAGCACCAGGCGTGCGGGCGCCGCATCGCGGCCGTCCGTATCGACGCGTCCGGTCTGCCAATCAGACCCTGCGAGCCCGCAGCGCATGCGCGAATCCGCGCGGCGCCGTCGTGCCCGCGTCCGCCGGATGCGCCGCCCCATGCTCAACCAGTTCGGTTTCGATCGGCTCGTCTTCAGTCAGTTGCTGCTGACCGGCGTGGTCGGCTTTTCCACTCTGATCCTGCTCGCCTGCCTGCTGTTCCTGATCGGCTGGGCGTGCTGGCGCGGTGTGCGCCGGCCGCCGTCGCGCGTGCTGGCGCGCTATCCGTTCGTGTCGATCCTGGTGCCGTTCTACAACGAGCCCGAAGGCTCGCTGCTGGACACGCTGGAATCGATCGAAGGCAACGACTATCCCGGGCCGGTGGAAGTGCTGCTGGTCGACGACGGCTCCACCAACGCCACCG
>NZ_JBFBCE010000238.1:0-1454 GCF_040689595.1 Streptosporangium sp. NPDC051023
CTCCCGAGCGCTGATCGAACGTGATCGGCACCATCCAACTGGCAGCAGTGCTCTACACGCCAACCCGGTGATCGTTTCCGGTCACAGCACTAGGTCACCGGCAACGAGCCCGACAGCACCGCAGCCACCTACCTCGACAGCTTCGAACGAGTCTGGTCCGGCGCAACACCCGCAGCTCGGAACGGCTGACGGACACTCACTCGATGTGCGACTGACAGTGATCGTTTACGCCTGGGTCTGAGTCTTCTGCTTAAGGCGTTCGTAGGGGGTCTGGCCGCCGAGGCCGCCATGAGGTCGATGGTAGTTGTAGTAGTCCTCCCATTCGCGCAGCTTGTCGTTGAACACCTCGGCGTCGTCGATGACGACGCCCTCCAGCATCCGGTAGAACTCTTCGGCGTCGATGCGGTGTGAGCGCTCGACCTTGCCGTTCAGGCGAGGGGTCCGCGGTTTGATGTAGGTGTGGGCGATGCCCTTGTCCAGCACGTGCCAGTGGAAGGTCGTCTGGAACTCCGCGCCGTTGTCGGTCTGGACAACCTGCACCTGGAAGGGCAGGCGCTGCAGGACGTAGTCGAGGAACTGGATGGCGGTCTTCTGGTTGAGCTGGGGGTAGATGCGCAGTACCCGCAGCCGGGTGCAGTCGTCGATCGCGGTGAACTGGTAGTACTTGTTGCGGCCGCCCTTACGTCCGGTGACGCCGGCGATGGGGTCGATGAACTTCACGTCGATCTGGACGCGGTGGCCGGGCAGCTGCTTCTCGTAGCGCTTCCAGCGCTTGTCGTGGCGCTTGTAGCGCTGGGAGGCCGGGAGACGGCCCATGTCCAGGCGTTTGAGGATCCGCCAGACGCCGGAGCGGCTGATGGTGATGTCGTGGTACCGGGCCAGGTACATGGCGATCTTCTCGGGGCCGAAGTGGTAGTTCTTCCGTAGGTGGACGATCTTCTCGACGACTTCGACCTGGGTGGCGTTCGGGCTGGTCTTGGGCCGCTTGGAGCGGGTGCGCAGGCCCTCGACGCCCTCGGCTTGGTAGCGGCGGTACCAGATGTAGTAGGCCTGTCGGCTGATCCCGTAGTAGCGGCACGTCAGCGCGACGTTGCCCGAGACCTCTTCGGCGTGGCGGATGACGGCCAGGCGCCGCTTGGCCTCACGGTCCAGTGGGGGGTTCGGGGACATGATGGTCTCCGTAGTATCCGGAGACCCGGGTGTCAACGATGTCTGTCAGTTTTAGACCGGAGGTATGAGGTATCCAGACAGAGGGGGACTGTCGGCTCGGGCTCGGGTACAGCGTGAACAGCTGCGCTTTCGGGCGGCGGACATGTTCGCCGCGGGAATGACCGCGCCGCAGGTGGCTCGATGGCTGGAGGTGACCCGGAAATCGGCGTGTGCGTGGCGGCGGACGTGGAAGGCCGAAGGCAAGGCCGCCCTGGCGTCCAAGGGGCCGGGTGGATCACACTGCC
>NZ_JBFBCE010000239.1:0-1446 GCF_040689595.1 Streptosporangium sp. NPDC051023
GCCGACGCGCCCGCGCCGCAGGATTCCGCGCCCGCCGCAGCGGCGGCGCCGCAGACCGCGCACGAGCTCGACGCGGTCCAGGTCACCGGCAACCGCCGCGTGCAGTCGATCCAGAAATACGCCGGCACCATCCAGTCCTTCAGCGGCGAGGACATCGCCAAGCTCGGCATCAACACCGACTTCCGCAACCTGCAGGCGGTGGTGCCGGGGCTGCAGATCACCAAGCAGGAAGGCAAGTACGAAATCTTCCTGCGCGGCATCGGCGCGGCCGACTCGGACTTCTCCTCCGATCCGTCGGTGGCGACCTATTACAACGGCATCTACCTGCCGCGCCCGCGTTCGATCGGGCCGATGTTCTTCGACGTCGAGCGCATCGAGGTCAACAAGGGCCCGCAGGGCACGGTGCGCGGCCGCAACGCCACCGGCGGCTCGATCAACGTGATCTCCAAGCGCCCCGAGTTGGGCGTGACCAGCGGCGGGCTCAAGATCGGCGCCGGCAACTACGACTACACCAACGCCGAGGGCGTGCTGAACCTGCCGATCGGCGACACCTTCGCCCTGCGCGCGGCGCTGTTCGACGAGGAGCGCTCGTCCTACATCACCAACGGTTACCCCAAGTCGCTGTTCTCCGCCGAAGGCCCGAGCGCGCTCGACAACCAGGCCGCGCGCCTGTCGGCGCTGTGGCAGCCCAACGACAAGTTCTCCGCCTACGTGATGCTGGACAAGGTCACCGAGCGCGGCACCGGCGACCCGGGCCTGTTCGCCGAACGCGGCCTGGCCGCGGGTTACGACATCAAGGACCTGGACGACCCGTTTAAGCAGTACTTCCGCACCCAGGGCAAGACCACCAACGACATCGAAGGCATCGCCGCGACCTTCACCTACGCGTTCAACGACGCGGTGTCGGTGGAGTTCAACACCTCCTACCGCAAGTACGACTTCTACAACCGCAACGCCTCGCGCGAGTGGCAGCTCGGCCCGGTGTATCCGGGCTCGGACCGCGAAGCCTATTTCAATCCTGAGCGGTTGGACTGGTACGACACGTTCTACCAGGCCGACAAGTCGTCCTCGCGCATCAACGAGCTGCGTTTCTTCGGCGACACCGGCAAGCTGATCTGGTCGGCCGGCCTGTTCAACTATGAAGAGAAGTACGACTACGTGTCGTGGGACGTCGGCAACGGCTACTTCGGCGACTGCGACTGGTGGCGGCCGGGCACGGTCTGCGGCTACCAGGACGGCCTGGGCGGCGAGAACCGCGGCGATAATTCCAAGGTCGAGTCCAACGCGGTGTACGGCGATTTCAGCTTCGCCGCGACCGATTCGCTGCGCCTGATCGGCGGCATCCGCTACACGCGCGACAAGAAGATCGCGCGCGAATCCAACGTCAAATACCAGTTCATCATTCCCGAGGAACTGTTCCAGCAGTTCACCGGCCAGCCGATCAAC
>NZ_JBFBCE010000240.1:0-1396 GCF_040689595.1 Streptosporangium sp. NPDC051023
CCGTGGCGACCCGCCCGGGCAATCCACGATCCCGGCAAGGTCATCACCGATCTCGCCCTCACCCTCGCCCTCGGCGGCGACTGCCTCGCCGACATCGCGCTCGTGCGATCTCAACCGGACTTGTTCGGCCCCACCGCCTCCGATCCGACCGTCTCCCGCCTGATCGACCGGCTCGCCGCGACCCCCGCCAAAGCGTTGAAAGCGATCCGCGCCGCGCGAGCAACCGCCCGCCGGCGGGCCTGGGCCCTGGCCGGACCGGCCGCCCCCGGAGCCGACGGTGAACTGATCCCCCTCGATCTTGACGCGACCATCGTCACCGCCCACTCCGACAAGGAAGGCGCAACGGCAACCTGGAAGAAGACCTACGGCTTCCACCCCATGACCGCCTTCGCCGACCACGGAAGCGGCGGCGCCGGAGAAGCACTGGCCATCGTGCTGCGACCGGGCAACGCCGGCTCCAACACCGCCACCGACCACATCGACGCCACCGGCCTGGCCCTGGCTCAAATACCCAGGCTCCAACGCCGTCAGGTCCTGATCCGCACTGATTCCGGCGGCGGCACCCATGAGTTCCTCACCTGGCTGACCCGCCCCGGCCGATGGCTGAAGTACTCCATCGGCTTCACCGTCACCGACGACATCGGCGCCGTAATCCTGCGCCTACCGGCCACAGCCTGGACCCCGGCCTACGACGCCGACGGTCACGTACGGCCAGGCGCGTGGGTCGCCGAGATCACCGGCATGCTGAATCTCACCTCCTGGCCCAAGAAGATGCGCGTCATCGTCCGCAAAGAGCGTGCGCACCCCGGCGCGCGACCGCGCTTCACCGATCCCGGCGGACACCGCTTCACCTGTTTCGTCACCAACACCAGCGGCGGGCAACTTCCCGATCTGGAACTACGCCATCGTCGCCGCGCCCGAGCCGAGGACCGCATCCGCACCGCCAAGGACACCGGCCTGCGCAACCTGCCGCTGCACGACTTCACCCAAAACCAGATCTGGTGCGAGATCGTCGCCCTGGCCTGCGAACTCATGACCTGGACGCAACAGCTCTCTCTGGAGGGCCCCGCCCGCCGCTGGGAGCCCAAACGGCTGAGACTGCGCCTGTTCGCCGTCGCCGGGCGCCTGGTTCGCGGAGGCCGGCGCCTGCGGCTGCGCATCGCTGCCCGATGGCCCTGGGCACCGCAGATCATCACCGCCGTCACCCGTCTGCAAGCTTTACCCGCGCCGCCCTGACCAGCGCCAAACCGTCCCACCAACCAGGAAAGGACACCCACGGGCTCGTGGAACCCCGCCCACCCGGCGCGACAGCCGGGCCACCACGCTGACCAGGAAGCGAAATCGACTCTCAGCCGAATACCTCAGCCCACCACACGAAGATCACGAAAGATCGAGG
>NZ_JBFBCE010000241.1:0-1378 GCF_040689595.1 Streptosporangium sp. NPDC051023
GCGATCACAAGCACCCGCGTTCTTTCCTACCGTCATTCCCGCGAAAGCGGGAATCCAGAGACTTCAGAGCCATGTCGCGGTGAAGCCCTGGGTTCCCGCTTTCGCGGGAACGACGGGTGCAACTGTCGCGATGAAACCCCGAGTTCCCGCTTCCGCGGGAACGACGGATGCAACTATCGCGATGAAACCCCGGGCTCCCGCCTGCGCGGGAACAACGGTCGTAGCGGCGCAGGCCATCGACGCCCGCGCCGCCGCTTGAATCACAACGGCACCGGCCCGAACACGCCCGCGCCCTGATCCGCCGGCGCGGCGGCGGCGCGGAACGCGGCGAACAGCTCGCGGCCGAAGCCGACATGGTGCGAGGACAGATCCGCGGTGGCGATCTCGCGCGCGGCCCAGTCGGCCGGCTCGATCACGCTCAGCGTGCCGGCCACCGCGTCCACGCGCAGCACGTCGCCGTCGCGCAGCCTGGCCAGCGGGCCGCCGGCCTCGGCTTCGGGAGTGACGTGGATCGCCGCCGGCACCTGGCCCGAGGCGCCGGACATGCGGCCGTCGGTGACCAAGGCCACGCGATGGCCGCGCTTCTGCAGCACGGTCAAGGTCGGCGTCAGTTGGTGCAGCTCCGGCATGCCGTTCGCGCGCGGGCCCTGGAAGCGCACCACCACGATCACATCGCGATCCAGCTCGCCGCGCTCGAACGCCTGCTTGACCTCGTATTGTTCGCTGAACACCCGGCACGGCGCCTCGACCACCCAGCGATCTTCCGGCACCGCCGAGACCTTGATCGCCGCGGTGCCGAGATTGCCGCTCAACACGCGCAAGCCGCCGTCGGCGCGGAACGGCTCGGCGACCGGGCGCAACACCGCGGTATCGCAGCTGGTCGGCGTCGACGGCACGTACTGCACTTCGCCGTCCTCGCCCAGCCGCGCTTCGACCCGATAACGGTCCAGGCCGTGGCCGGCGACGGTTTCCACATCGCCGTGCAGCAGGCCGTGGTCGAGCAGTTCGCCGATCAGGAACGCCAGCCCGCCGGCGGCGTGGAAGTGGTTCACGTCGGCGCTGCCGTTGGGATACACCCGCGCCAGCAGCGGCACCGCCGAGGACAGCGCGTCGAAATCCTCCAGGCGCAGCTCGATGCCGGCGGCCGCGGCCATCGCCACCAGATGCAGCAGGTGGTTGGTCGAACCGCCGGTGACGTGCAAACCGATCACGCCGTTGACGATGGCGCGCTCGTCGACGATGCGGCCGATCGGCCGGTAATCGTCGCCCAGCGCGGTGATCTGCGCAGCGCGGCGCGCGGCCAGCGCGGTCAGCGCATCGCGCAGCGGCGTGTTGGGATGGACGAAGCTGGAGCCCGGCAGGTGCAGGCCCATCATCT
>NZ_JBFBCE010000242.1:0-1341 GCF_040689595.1 Streptosporangium sp. NPDC051023
TTCCGCGGCCACTTCTCGGGTCTGGCAAGATTTTCGTGATGGGGTGACGGTGAGTGCTCGTGATCATGCGAGTAGGACCCGTTTCCGCAGGAGTGAAAACCCGGCCCGGCCGAACATCTGCCGCTTGAGCATCTTGATCCGGTTGACCTGGCCCTCCACCGCTGCGGAACTCCACGGCAAGCTCAGCCCGGCGGTGACCGCAGCCAGATCACGCTCGATTCCGTGGACGAAGGGGTGCAGGCCAGACAGGTCATCGGCCAAGACCGCGGCAAGCCAGCCCCGCAGCCGATCCGCGGCCAGATCAGCGAGCATCTCGGCGAAAGCCCGGACATGCCCGGATACCGCTTCCAACTGCGGACAACGCGCCAGCACGGTTTTGAGGCGGCGCCTGTCGACTTCCGTAAGCCCGCCGGGATGGCGAGTGATCCATGTGGTGACCTCACGGACACTGGGCGGCCCTGGTTGCGCTGGAGAACGCCCCTTGACCTGACGAAAGCGCCGGAAGTAGGCGCACAAACTGTTGTAGCTGCCCAGATAGCCCATCTCGGTGATCTCGGCATGAAGCCGGACAAGATTGGTGCAGCCTTCCCGCCAGCGTTGATGCAGATACTCCTTGTAGGGATCCAGCAGGTGATACCGGCCCTGCCATCGGTCTTCGACCAGTTCCTGCCAAGTCGCAGCACGCACCAGCTGGCGCACCCGGCGCGGGGTGATGCCAAGGTGCCGGGCGATGGCCCGCAGGCTGTAGCCCTTCTCACGCAAAGTGTGCACGGCGGCGTGCTGATCGCGAGTGCGATCGGCATAACGGCCCTCGGGACCGGCAGGTACAACGATCTGCCCGGCTAACCGAACCTGTTCGGCAGGGGTGGGCGGGTCTGGCCCCGAGGCATCGGGTTCTCGCAGGCAGCGCCGGTGCTGGCGGACACAGCACTCCACGGCCGCGGCGAGGTTGTGCCACAGGTGCCAGCGGTCGGCGACCTGTGTCGCGCCAGCAGCCCCGATGGTGGCCGCCTCGCTGTAGGCCTCGGCCCGGTCACGGCAGATGACCTCTACCGCGGGGTGTGCGATCAGCCAGGCGGCGAAGGTTTTACTTTCCCGGTCCGGCAGCAGATCGACGGGCTTGTGGGTGAGGCAGTCGATCAGGACGGTTCCATAAAGCTGCCCGCGGCGGAAGGCGAAGTCATCGACCCCCAGTACCCGTGGCGTGGGCAGGACCGGGTCGGGAAGCGCCATGACCAGGGACACCAGCGTCACTCGGCTGACCGTTGCGGCTAGGACGGCGGCGAGTCTCGCCCCCGCACGGCCGGCCAGTGCCAGGCCGACGGCTCGCAGTACCCCGAG
>NZ_JBFBCE010000243.1:0-1326 GCF_040689595.1 Streptosporangium sp. NPDC051023
GTTTCGACCATAGCCACACCCGCCTCGCGATACACCCGCACCCCGGCTTCGATCGCGCCATGCGTCCATACCGGCCGCGAGTCCAGGGCGAGCAGCTCGGCCAGCAGCCGCTGCGCTTTGCCGAGCGCATAACAAAACAGCACCGCAGTCTGGCCCCGCTCGGCGCACAGCTCGCGCCAGCGCAGGATTTGCGCGACTTCGGCGGCAGTGTCGGGCCAACGATAGATCGGCAGGGCGAAGGTGGCCTCGGTGACGAACACGTCGCAGGCGACCGACTCGAATGCGGCACAGGTCGGATCGGGCTGGCGCTTATAGTCGCCCGACACCACCCAGACTTGCCCATCGGCCTCGATCCGCACCTGCGCGGAGCCCAGCACATGGCCAGCCGGATGCAACGACACCCGAGTGCGGCCCAACGTAAAGGCCGCGCCGTACTCGTAGGCGAAATATCGCTGGTCGCCGAGCCGCCAGCGCAGAATCGGCAAGCCCGCGGCGCTGCCGTGGTATTCCCTCATCCCAGGGCGGGCGTGATCGCCGTGGCCGTGAGTGACCACCGCCCGCGCGACAGGCCGCCAGGGATCGATATGGAAGTCGCCGAGTGGGCAGTACAACCCGTCGGGACTGACGACCACCAAGTCGCCGGGGCGCTCGTCAGCGCTCATCCGTGCGCCTCGCGAACGCCGGTGCATCCTGGCCGCAAGACTACCGGTGCGCCGCCCGATCGGACCTGCACTGTGACCTGATACGCCATTGCCGGTTCTTCCGAATGAAAGCCAAAGCGAAAAGTAACGCCTGCTTTCTTCGCGACATGTGAATCCAGCGGCTAGGCGTCGAGCGAGGCGCGACTTCCGTCGAGATCTCGTTCTAGCCGCCCAGCGATAGGCGGGCGACATCGCGACTAGTGCGGATGCGCACCAACAGCAGCGCCGTGGCCGCCCGGCAAGCGCGCACTTCGCCCGCCTCAGCCGCGCGGTCCGCCCATGACCGGCAACACGATTCCATTGACGTACGACCCCATCACTGGCGATGCCAGGAATACGAACGCCGGCGAGACCTCTTCGGGTTGAGCGGGCCGCCCCATGTCGCAGTCCTGGCCGAACTTGGCCACCTCTTCGGCAGACCGATCAGCCGGATTGAGCGGCGTCCACACCGGTCCTGGCGCGACTGCGTTGACGCGGATGCCGCGCGGCAGCAACTGGCTGGCCAGGGATTTGGTGAAAGCGTGAATGGCTGATGGCGTGAATCCGTGAAGCGCTCGGCGCCGACCACGACGGCGTAGTCTCCCGGGGAAGAGGACGCCAGTAGATCCCCGGGGGAGAAGTCCGT
>NZ_JBFBCE010000244.1:0-1323 GCF_040689595.1 Streptosporangium sp. NPDC051023
GGCCGAAGCCGGGGCTGTGTCGCATCGCAGAACGCAGCCTCGCGGCCGCGCGAACCCGATCAGAAGGTGATGGTCCAGTTGTTGATGTAACCCGTATCGGCGCCCGCGCGATCGGCAGCGCGCAGCTTCCAGGTGCCGTTCAAGGCTTCGCTCGACAGATTGACCGGATAGGTCTTCTTGATGTTGTCGGCGCTGCCGCCGGTGCGGTTGTGGATGTTGTAGACGGTGCCGTCCGGCGCGACCAGGTCGACCTTCAGGTCGCTCTTGTAGGTGTGGTAGATCGTCACCTGCACCGGCGTGCTGGCCGAACCGTTGCCGCTGCGGCCGGACACGGTGATCGGGCTTTCCACCGTCGCGTTGTCCGGAATCGCGACATCGACGTCGTTGCTGTAGGTCTGCGCGCCGCCGCTGCTGACCGTCACCGAACCGGTCTTGGTGTTGGTGGCGCCGCCGTTGTCGGTGACCGTCAGGGTGACGGTGTAGGTGCCCGCCGCGGCGTAGGTCTTGCTCGGGTTGGTCGCGGTCGAGGTGCTGCCGTCGCCGAAGTTCCAGCTACGCGAGGCGATCGAACCGTCGCTGTCGGTGGAGCTGTCGGTGAAGGTCGCGGTCAGGCCGCTGGTGGTGGAGGTGAAGTTCGCCACCGGCGGAGTGTTCGGCGTGCCGCCGCCCGAATCCAGGCCGTCGATGAACTGCGCGCCGGTGCTGGCCGGATCGAGCCAATCGCTCAGGCGCGAGGCCGCGGCGCCGCCGCCGGTCCACGAGGTGAACACGCGGCCGTACTGGTCGCTGCGGTTGGTGCCGGTGGCGCTGCAGCTCGACGGGCCGCCGTGCAGCTGGCCGAGCACGCGCTTTTCCGGGCTGTAGATCGGCGAACCCGACGAACCCGGCTCGGTCACGCCGCCCGAGGGCTGCCACTGCACGTTCAAATGCGTGGTGCCGGCGCCGCCGCCCCAGGCCACGAACGAGGTCGGGCTGGTGGAGTTGCTGATGCGCTTCTCGGCGACGTTGGGATGGTGGATGGCGATGGAGTTCGGATAGTTCTGGTCGCGGCGATCCCAGCCGGCCCAGTACAGGTTGTAGGCCGGATTGGCCGCGGTGGTGAGCTCGAGCAGGGTGAAGTCGGACGCGGCGTTGGTCGCGCGCAGGGTGGCGCCGGTCTGCGACTGCGACAGCGAGCCGTCGCCATCCGCGCCGCTGGCGGCCGAGCCCGGCGTGCGGCAGGTCGAGTTCTGGTAGTTCCAGTACACCACCATCGAGTTGTTGACCGAGGCGCTGGTCATGCCGCAATGGTTGGCGGTCAGGAAGTACATCTTCTTGTCGTTC
>NZ_JBFBCE010000245.1:0-1320 GCF_040689595.1 Streptosporangium sp. NPDC051023
CGGCTTGCCGAGTCGCGCGCGAAGGAGCCGATCAGGCTCTCGCTGCTGCGCCGCGGAAGCCTGGTCGCCTGCGCTCTCAACGATCCCGGATCGGGTGCTGCGCGAGCTGTGGCAGAAGCTTCTGGGCCGCGAGCACATCGGCGCCCACGATAACTTCTTCGCCTTGGGCGGAGACTCGATCCTGAGCTTGCAGTTGGTCGCGCGCGCGCGCCAAGCCGGGTTGGCGTTGATGCCGCGCCAGCTGTACGACCATCCGACCCTTGCTGGACTGAGCGCGCAGGTGCAAGCGAGCTCACCCGCACCCGCCACAATCAAACCCGCAACCGAAGCCGAACAAAGCTTCGGCCTCACCCCGATCCAGCACTGGTTCTTCGAGCAAGCCCTCGACCAACCCGCGCACTGGAACATGTCGCTGTACCTGAAACTGCCCGGCGCGCTCGACACCGCCGCCTTCGCTGCGGCGCTGGCCGATGTCGCCGCCGCGCATCCGATGCTGCGTGCGCGCTTCCAGCGCGATGCAGCGGGGCAGTGGCAGCAAACCCTCGGCGACTGGCAGGCGGACCGCTTTGCCCATCGCGAAGCCGATGCCGGACAACGCGAAGACCTGTTGGCGCAATGGCAGGCCGGTCTGAGTTTCGACGGCGCGCTGCTGCGGGTATTGGCGCTTCCGGATCCGCAGGACGGCGATACCCGGGTGCTGTTCGCCGCGCATCACTTACTGGTCGATGCGGTGTCGTGGGGCATCATCGTCGACGATCTGCAACACGCCTATGCCGAGCGTCGCGCCGGCCGCTCGCCGGCGCTGGCCGCGGAAGCCTGCGGTTTCGGCGCCTGGCAGGCTGCGCTGCGGCAGTTGTCTGCAGCGACACTGGACGGTTGGCGCAGCTACTGGCGCGCCCAGGCCGCCGATGCCGAAGCGATCGCTTTGCCGTGGCAGGACAGCGACAACCGCTACGCGGACACCGTCCATCTGCACGACCGGTTCGAGCGCGACTGGACCGAGCGCCTGCTGACCCAGACCGCCCGCGCCTACGGCAACGAACCACAAGAAGTGTTGCTGACGGCGCTGGCCCTGGCGCTGCGCGACGGCGGCGACGCGGCCACGCTGTGGGTCGAGATGGAAGGCCACGGCCGCGACGATCTCGGCGCGGGTCTGGATCTGTCGCGCACGGTCGGCTGGTTCACCGCGCGCTATCCGTTGGCGCTGCACCTGCCCGCGGGCGAAGACCTCGGCGCCGCGCTGCGTTCGACCAAGGATCGGATGCGCGCGGTGCCCGACCGCGGCCTGGGCTTCGGCGTGCTGCGCTATCTGCACGGCGA
>NZ_JBFBCE010000246.1:0-1310 GCF_040689595.1 Streptosporangium sp. NPDC051023
GCCGTCAGGCGGGTCAGCACGCCGTCCACATAGTCCGCCGTCGCCTTGCCCGGACGAATGCCCGGAATCAACGCACCCGACTTCTTGAGGTTGTCGGCGGTTTCCTGCGAGTTGAACACCAGCGCCGTATAGAAGAACGCGAAGCCGATGATCAAACCAGCATACAGGATCATGTGCACCGGTTCACCCGGGGCCAGCCATTGGCTGAGCCGCTGGAGGAAACCGGAGAAACCCGAACCGCTGTTGCTCTGGGCGAACCAGGTCGCGGCGGTGGCGGGGAACATCACGATGCTCGAAGCGAAGATCGCCGGGATCACGCCCGACATGTTGAGCTTCAGGGGCAGGAACGACGCCTGGTTCATATAGGCGTTGCGACCGCCCTGACGGCGCGCGTAGTTGACCGTGATCCGGCGCTGGCCGCGTTCGACGAAGACCACCAGATAGGTGAAGCCGAACACCAGCAGGATCACCACGATCGCCGCGATCGCGCTCATATCGCCGTTGCGGATCTGCTCGAACATGTGCAGGACCGCGGCCGGCAAGCCGGCGACGATGCCGGCGAAGATGATGAGCGAAACGCCGTTGCCGACGCCGCGTTCGGTGATCTGTTCGCCCAGCCACATCAGGAACATGGTGCCCGCGGTCAACGCGATCACCGCGGTCAGGATGAAGCCCATGCCCGGCGCGTACACCACCGGCACGCCGTCGGGCGCCACGCTGGACTGCAGACCGGCGGCGATGCCCCAAGCCTGGAACACCGCCAGCGGAATGGCGCCCATGCGCGACCACTGGTTGATCTTGCGCCGGCCCGACTCGCCTTCCTTCTGGATGGCTTTCAGGCTGGGCACGATCTGCACCAGCAGCTGCACGATGATCGACGCCGAGATATACGGCATCACATTGAGGGCGAACAGGCTGAAGCGATGCAGGGCGCCGCCCGAGAACATGTTGAACATGTCCACGATGGTGCCCTGCTTGGTCTCCATGAACTTGACCATCGCCTCCGGGTTGATACCCGGCACCGGGATGTAGCTGCCGATGCGATAGACGATCAACGCGCCGATGACGAACAGCAGACGCTGACGCAACTCGGTGAACTTGCCGAGCCCGCCGCCGATACCAGCCATTGCGTTGCCGCTGCGCGCCATTCGTCAGTTACTCCTCGATCTTGCCGCCGGCCGCTTCGATGGCGGCCTTGGCGCCAGCGGTAGCGAGCACGCCCTTGCCACCACGCGCCGAGGATTCGTGTGCGCCGTCGACTTCGACGAGGCATCCCGTCTGGCCGCCACGAACAACACGCGGCTCACCGG
>NZ_JBFBCE010000247.1:0-1310 GCF_040689595.1 Streptosporangium sp. NPDC051023
GCACGAACTCTGCCATCGGATAGCGCGGCACGTCCTGCTCGACGATCAGGTTCTTGTTCTTGCGCAACTGCGCCAGCACTTCGCTGGGCAAGGTCATGACCACGGCATTGAGATCGTCGAACTGGTAATGCGTGGTGGCGCCGATCGCGCGCGCGGCGCGCGCGCCCTGCCCCGCTGCGACGGACGCGTGCAGCGCGCCGACCTGTTGCTGGATCAAGGCGCTGATGCCGGCTTTCTGGCCGGCTGGGTAGCGGATCCAGACGCGATTGGGATCGCCCTGCGACGGCGCGGAAAACGACGGCTCCACCGGCTCGGCGGCGATGGCCGCGCCGGCGCAACCGAGCGAAAGCGCGGCGGCCAGTGCGGCGGCGAGCGCGTGGGGCGTGAACACGGTGGAAACTGCCATTGCGTCGATTCCTTGTCGAAGAGGTGGAGTGCGGCCGCGCGCCGATGACCGATGCGTCGCGACGCCCCGCGCGCAAGCGCAACGCAGCCGGGCCACTCCAGCTAACGACGCCGGAAAATGGCGGACAAGACGAAAACCTCCACATCGACATCGATGCGAGCGATGCGAATCACAGTTCGATGCGTTGGGCGCTGCGTCCGAACGGACGTGCGCGAAGAGCGCGGCCCCATCGATACGGCCCCGGCGTTTACACAAAAAAACGTAGTGCGCATCTCGCATGCACTGGATGCGCAGCGCCGCGACAACGGCGCGGCGCATGCGCGACCAAGCGAGCGCAGCGACGCTTAGTGGTACCCCGCATCGGCCGCGACCTTGCCGCGGAACACGCGATAGGACCAGTACGTGTAGCCCAGGATCGCCGGCAGCAGGATCACCATGCCGCCGAGCACGAACATCTGCGACGACGGCGCCGCAGCCGCGTCCCACAAGGTCAGTCCGGGCACGATGTTCGGCCAGATGCCGAGCACCAAGCCGACGAAGCCGAGCACGAAGAAACCCAGCGAATACAGGAACGGCGCGCCGTCGCGGTCCTCGCGCCGGACCGCGCGCCACAGCGCCCAGGCGTTGGCGATCACCAGCAAAGGCACCGGGAACAGCCAGTAGAAATTCCCGCCCTCGAACCAGCGCGCCATGATCCGCGAGTCCAGGAACGGCAGCCACGCGCTGACCAAACCGATGAACACCGCCACCACCAACACCAGTGGCCGCGCCAGCGTCCGCGCGATGTACTGCAGGCGCCCTTCGGTCTTGAGCACCAGCCAGGTCGAGCCGAGCAGCGCGTAGCCGAACACCACCGCCGCGCCGGTCAGCATCGAGAACGGGCTGAACCAGTCGAACACGCCGC
>NZ_JBFBCE010000248.1:0-1306 GCF_040689595.1 Streptosporangium sp. NPDC051023
GTTCTGGAAGCGTCCCCAACGGCTGACGTCGTAGACCAATATGGCTTTGAAGTCGGTGCACCCGGAACGCACGTCCGCAAGCAGTTGCTTGAGGGCATCACGCCCGCCTATGTCCAATCCACTTTTCCCCTCATCGCGGTAGGTGCGGACAATGCGCATGTTGTTGGCGGCCGCATAAGCCCGGATGGCGTCCGCCTGATTTTCGGTGGAGTAGCGCTGATGGTCGGTCGACATGCGCACGTATTCCGCTGCCGGCAGCAAACCGTCAGATATGGACTTGGCCTGCACATTTCTCCGAGACGCCATCCGCCACACCCACAGAAAGCTCCATCAGGCGGACCGTAGGAACACGGGATGACAGATTTGGTGCGCACGTGTGACGGGGAGGCAAGCCGGAATGGCGTCCCGGTTTCGCCTGCGAACGACGTCGTGTTCCGTCGCAGCACTCTTAGATCATAGGTCCGGAGTGCCGTTCATGTCCGCGCCGCGCCACAGATTTCGTATGGCTCTGAGACAGATGGGGGAACGAAAGATGGAAGCCGGCAAACGCACATCTGGCACGTTGGTGCGCTGGAACGACGACCGAGGCTTTGGCTTCATCGCGCCCGATGGCGGCGGCCCTCAGGTCTTCGTGCATGTCTCGGCTTTGCCGGCCGACGGTCCGCGTCCGGTGGTGAACGAGCGCTTGCACTTCGACATCGAGACCGATCCCAAGGGCGCCTTGCGCGCAATGCGGGTTCGGCGCTCCAATGAGCATGCTCGGTTGCCTCAAGGACGAAAGCGGACCTCGCCGAGCAGACGGGCCAACCGCTCTTGGCGGGCAGCATTATTTGCTTTGCTGGGCCTTGGCGCGCTGGGCTGGTATGCGTCCGAGCGCTCCGGTGATCACTTGGTGGCGAAGCAGGCTGCGGGAGCAATACCGCCTGCACCTGCTCTATACCAGTGCGACGGACGCACCCACTGCAGTCAAATGACATCTTGTGCTGAGGCCCACTACTTCTTGGCCCACTGCCCCAACGTTAAGATGGATGGAAATGGAGACGGCGAGCCGTGCGAACAGCAGTGGTGCAAATAGCGCATTCTTGGCAACTTTTGCAGGTTTTCTTTTCTATTCTTCGCACCTGCATCGCGGACTGGAAATTTGCCCACGGCAAACATCCGCATCTTTAGCCTGTCGTTCTGATTGTGCACCAGCACCAGAGAACCAGCCAACACAAGGATGGCCAATCCGAGCCACACGTGGTGCATTTTTCCCGCTAGAGCGATTGCCTACAAGACAAATCCGACCGCGTAAAATATACAGAAA
>NZ_JBFBCE010000249.1:0-1304 GCF_040689595.1 Streptosporangium sp. NPDC051023
GCAGGGCTTCGCGCACGCTCGGGCGCTGGTCGAGGCGGGCCAGGTACGCGGCCAGGTGCGGGTACGGGGCCAGGTCGATCTTCAGCAGCTTGGTCCAGCCGGCGACGGTGTAGAGATAGGCATCGGCGATGCCGAAGCGCTCGCCGACGAACTCGCGGCCTTCCAGGTGACGGTCGACCAGCGCCAGGCGCGGCTGCAGGCGCTCGCCGGCGACGCGCACGCTGGCCTCGCCGTACTCGGGATGGAACAGCCACGGGCTGAAGGTCTTGTGCAGTTCGGAGTTGATGTAGGTCAGCCACTGGTCTTGTTCGGCGCGTTCGAAGCTGCCGAGCGCGGCGCTGAGGCCGGCGGCCGGATCCTGGTCGCCGAGGTAGCGCAGGATCGCCACGCCTTCGCGCAGCAGGCGGCCGTCGTCGAGTTCCAGCAGCGGGACGTAGCCGAGCGGGCTGAGCTCGCGGTAATCGCGGTCCTCACTGAGCACGCGGGCTTCGGCGCCCAAGCGCACGCGGCGCAGTTCCAGCGGCAGGCCGAGCTCGCGGGCGACGATGTGCGGGGCGAAGGAGCAGGTGTACGGGGTGTAGTAGAGCTTCATGATGGTGGTCCGCTGGGGAGATGGCGCTACTCTCCTCGTCCGGCCCGGCGCCTGGAATACGGCGCGCTTACAAGGATCGCTTGCGTATGCGGCAAACCGCCCGCCTGTCGTTGGAAGACTTCGAACTGCTGCGCGCGATCGGCGCGCACGGCAGCCTCAGCGGCGCGGCCAAGGCGCTGGCGCTGGACCACTCCAGCGCGTTCCGACGGCTCGGCGCGATCGAGGCGCGCGCGGGCACGCCGTTGTTCCGGCGCAGTCGCACCGGCTACACCGCCACCGAAGCCGGCGCGGTCGCCATCGAAGGCGCGCAGCGGATTCTCGACGACGCCGATCAGGTGCAGCGGCAGTTGGCCGGGCGCGATGCGCGCGGCGGGGCGCGGCTGCGGATCACGATTCCGGACACGCTGGCCGAGGTAGCGGCGCGGTTGTGCGCGGCGTTCACGGCGGCGCATCCGCAGATCGGCTGCGATCTGTCGGTGTCGAATGCGTTCGTGAATCTGCAGCAGCCGGAGGCGGATGTGGCGCTGCGGGCGTGCGCGTTGATGCCGAATGGGTTGTCGGTGCGACGGGTGGGGTCGATCGCGACCGCGGTGTATGCGGCCAGCGGCGCGAAAGTCCCGCGCTGCTGCACGAGGCCTTCTCGGGGCACGACCCCATGGACTCGACCTCCGTCGACGCGCCCGTGCCCTCCGTCGTCGAGGCGGCGCGCAAC
>NZ_JBFBCE010000250.1:0-1280 GCF_040689595.1 Streptosporangium sp. NPDC051023
CATCATCCGGCCGGCATCGAGCACCAGTGCCTTGTTGCACAACTTGCGATGCAGCTCGGTGCTGTGCCCGGCCATGACCACGATGCGGCTGCCATGGAAGCGGCTGCTCATCCGCTCTTGGGCGCGATTGAGGAAGGCGCTGTCGCCGGTGGTGATCCACTCGTCCATCAACAAGATGTCCGGCTGTACCGCAGTGGAGATCGCAAAGCCCAACCGCGTGCGCTGCCCGGCCGAAAGCGTATGCAGCCGATGCGTGGCGCGCTCGCTCAGCCCGGCGAATTGCAGGATGTCGGCGAGCGCCGCCTGCAGTTGCGCCCGGCGCAAGCCCATCGCGGTGCCGCGCAGGTATACGTTCTCGGCGACCGAGGCTTGTTCGGCGAAGCCTAGCGTCGGCGTGAGCAGGGATTGGGTACGACCCTGGCGCCGGACCCAGCCGCGGGTGGGCTGGAATGCGCCGTTCAACACTCTGAGCAAGGTCGTCTTGCCCGCGCCGTTGAGCCCGACCACCGCGATCCGGTCGCCGTCCTCGGCGGCGAAGTCGATGCCCGACAGAACGCTGACGAAGCGTCGGGTGCTGCCACTCAGGCTGGACCGTAGACCGAGCTTGCTGCCGACCGCGATGTTCTGCATGTCCAACGGCAATTCCAGCGCCACTTGCTCCGCGCGCAGATGCACGTTCATCGCCACCCCCTCAAAGCCACGCCGCAACACGCGGCGCGCACCAGCGGTATGCCACCGCCGCGGCCGCCAGGCCGGCGACGGTCAGTACCGGCAGATACACCCAACTCGCCGGATCCACGGTTTCGCCGAGCACCGGCGCCCGCACCGCAACCAACAAGTGATGGAAAGGATTGGCCCTCATCAGCAGACCCGGCGTGGAATCGGCCGGCACGGCATCGGGATACCAGACCACCGGCGTCACCAGGAACGCCGCCATCATCACGCTGCCCATCAGCTCGCCTATATCCGGGTAGCGCGCGCCGGCGATGCCGAGCAGCACCGAGAACGAAAACAGGTTGACCAGCACCACAGCCAGCCCCAACGCCGACAGCGGCAAGCCGCTGGGCGTGAAGTCCGGCGAGAGGATCGCCGCGGCAAGCACCAGCGGAAGGCTCAGCAGGAAGTAATAGAACGAGCGGGCCAGGCTGCGCAGGATGTAGTCGGTGAGGCGCAGGTGGCCGTCGTAGATGTAGTACTGGAAGCCGGAGAACAACGATGTCGAATCGGTCATCACCGCCGTAAGCATGCGGAACACCGAAAAGCCCAGCGCGACATGGGCG
>NZ_JBFBCE010000251.1:0-1274 GCF_040689595.1 Streptosporangium sp. NPDC051023
GCGCCAACGAGCCGACCAGGGCGCCGAGGAAGGCGGAGTATGTCGCCCCGGACTCGGGGAACGTCGCCTTGACGAGCAGCGGGAAGGCCGCGGTGCTCGACTCCCAGGATCCGCACACGCGCTTGTTCGTGGCCTGTTTCGACGGCACCAGCAACAGCATGTACCGCTCCGACCCGAAGAACCACACCAACGTGGCCGAGGTCGCCAAGCAATTGCAGAACGGCCTGCGCGACGATATCGCGGTGGGCTACGTGGAAGGGCCGGGCACGCAAAAGAACGGGCTGACGCGCGGCCTGGACGCGTTGTCCGGCAAGAGCTTCGACCCGCGCCTGGAGAAGATGTACGCGCAGTTCATCGAACAGGCCAAGGAATGGAAGGCCGAAGATCCCGACGCCAAGATCCGCGTCGCCGGCATCGGCTACAGCCGCGGCGCCGAGCAGGAGGCCGCGTTCTCGCGCCTGGTCGACGAGCGCGGCATCCAGGATCCGGCCGGCGCGGTCTACGTCAAGGACAAGGCCGGCAACATCGTCGCCCCGCCGACCTACCGCAACGCGCCGCTGCAGGATCCGAAGGTGGAGAAGGTGCCGCAGGCGGTCGGCCTGTTCGATCCGGTCGGCACCGGCGAGCCGCGCAAGCACGACCGGCGCCTGCCGCCGTCGGTGATGTCGGCGTTCCAGATCACCGCCGAGGACGAGCGCCGCGACCTGTTCAAGTCGACCAGCATCCTGCGCGAGGGCCACACCGAGGACAAGCGCTTCCTCAACGTCACCGTCGGCGGCGCGCACAGCAACATCGGCGGCAGCTACGAACTCAACGGGCTGTCGATCCGCAGCGGCAACCTGATGGTCGACTACCTCAACAGCCTCAGCGACCAGCCCTACCTGCAAAAGCGCGCCGAGCCGACCGATCCCAAGCTCAACGTGGTGCATCGCTCCGACGCGCGGATCTTCTACACCACCTTCGGCTTCCGCGACGGCGAGCGCGACCGGATCGAGACGGTCGCCAGCAAGGAACAGGTCAAGCACCACAGCGTGGCCGATCCGACCCGCAAGGAAGCCATCGACGAGGCGATGAGCGCGAAGTTCGAGCGCAACCCGGTGCGGATCGGGCCGACGCCGGGCAACGAGCCGTCGATCGTGGCGGGCGGGCGCAGCCAGAACGGCGACATCGACAACACGTTCGCGCGCATGGTCCAGGCCGCGCGCGATGGCCGGGCGGACGACTTCAGCAACATCGCGCGCCAGCAGGCGCAGACCCCGCAGTCGCAGGAAATC
>NZ_JBFBCE010000252.1:0-1263 GCF_040689595.1 Streptosporangium sp. NPDC051023
CTAGTGCTGTGACCGGAAACGATCACCGGGTTGGCGTGTAGAGCACTGCTGCCAGTTGGATGGTGCCGATCACGTTCGATCAGCGCTCGGGAGGCAGAGTGACGCAACCGGTCAAGATCCGCAGGCTCACGGACCAGGAAGGGCAGAAGCTGCAGCGGATCGTGCGGCGCGGCACCACCAGCACGGTCCGCTACCGGCGGGCGATGATCCTGCTGGCCTCGGCCGGCGGCAACACCGTGCCGGTCATCGCCCGCCTGGTCCAGGCCGATGAGGACACCGTGCGCGATGTCATTCACCGCTTCAACGAGATCGGCCTGGCCTGCCTGGACCCTCAGTGGGCGGGAGGCCGTCCCCGCCTGCTGAGCCCTGACGACGAGCAGTTCATCGCCCAGACGGCCACCACCCGCCCGAGCAAGCTCGGCCAGCCCTTCACCCGCTGGTCCATCCGCAAGCTTCTGCACTATCTGCACCGCCTGCCCGGCCGTGGCCTCACCCTGGGCCGGGAGGCGTTACGCACCCTGCTGGCCCGCCACGGCATCACCTTCCAGCGCACCAAGACCTGGAAGGAGTCCCCGGACCCGGACTTCGACACCAAGCTGGAGGAGATCGAGTACGCCCTGACGCACCGGCCCGAGCGCACCTTCGCCTTCGACGAGTTCGGCCCGCTCGGCATCCGCCCCACCGCAGGCACGGGCTGGGCACCCGCAGGCGAGCCGGACCGGCTACCGGCCACCTACCGCCGCACCCAGGGCGTCACCTACTTCCACGGCTGCTACTCGGTCGGCGACGACCTGCTGTGGGGCGTCAACCGAGCCCGCAAGGGCATCGCCCCCACCTGGGCCGCGCTGAAATCGATCCGCGCCGCCCGCCCGGACGGCGCCCCGATCTACGTGATCCTGGACAACCTGTCGGCCCACAAGAACTGGCGCATCCGCGCCTGGGCCAGCAAGCACAAGGTCAGGCTGCTGTTCACCCCGACCTACGCCTCCTGGGCCAACCCGATCGAGGCGCACTTCGGCCCCTTGCGCCAGTTCACCCTGGCCAACTCCGATCATCCCAACCACACCGTCCAGACCCGGGCGCTGCACGCCTACCTGCGCTGGCGCAACGCCAACGCCCGCCATCCCGACGTGCTGGCCGCCCAGCGCCGCGAACGCGCCCGTGTCCGAAGCGAGAAAGGCATCCGCTGGGGCGGCCGTCCACTCGCACCGGCAGCTTGAGACGCTCACCCAACCCGGTGATCGTTTCCGGTCACAGCACTAG
>NZ_JBFBCE010000253.1:0-1263 GCF_040689595.1 Streptosporangium sp. NPDC051023
ATCGAGGGGCGGTGTCGCGCAGCACACGGAAGAACAGCCAGGCCGCCGCCAGTTGGAGCGGCACCACGACCAGCCAGAGCCACCAGCCGTATGGGCCGCGATGTCGGCCTCGGCCGCCGACCGCATCAACCTCGCCGCGCTGGCCAACGCCGACCAGAACAACCAGTTCATCGTGAAGTACGCCGCCGGCACTGCCGAGCGCAGCAACGCCGCCAGCCTCAACCGCGCGCTCGACAACGCGGCGACCAGCTTCTCCGGCAAGGGCGCCAAGCTCGGCCTCAAGCACCTGCGCCGCATCGGCACCGGCGCCGACGTGGTCCAGGCCGGCCGCCGCCTCGACCCGGCCGAAGCCGAGTCGCTGATGCGCCAGATCGCCGCCGACCCGAACGTGGAATACGTGGAAAAGAACGCGCCGATGACCGCGTTCTTCACCCCCAACGACACCCGCTTCGGCGAGCAGTGGGGCTACGGCGCGTCCGGCATCAACACCGCGCAGGCCTGGGATGTGAGCACCGGCACCGGCGTAGTGGTGGCGGTGATCGACACCGGCATCACCAACCACAGCGACCTCAACGCCAATATCCTGCCCGGCTACGACTTCATCAGCGATTCGACCGCCGCGCGCGACAGCAACGGCCGCGATTCGGATCCGGCCGACCAGGGCGACTGGTTCACCGCCCGCGAGTGCGGCGTGACCAACAGCAGCAACACCAGCTGGCCCGGCACCCACGTCCCCGGCACCGTCGCGGCGGTGACCAACAACGCCAAGGGCGTGGCCGGCACCGCGTACAACGCCAAGGTCGTGCCGGTGCGCGTGCTCGGCAACAGCGGCGTGGGCGCCACCTCCGATATCGCCGACGGCATCGTCTGGGCTTCCGGCGGCACGGTCAGCGGCATTCCGGCCAATCCCAATCCGGCCGACGTGATCAATCTCTCGCTCGGCGGCGCCCAGGCCTGCAGCCAGACCCTGGCCTATCGCGATGCGATCAACGCCGCCACCGCCAACGGTTCGATCGTGGTGGTCGCCGCGGGCAACAGCAACAACGATGTGTCCGGCTTCACCCCGGCCAGTTGCCCGAACACGATCACGGTGGCCGCCAGCGACATCAACGGCAACCGTGCGTGGTATTCGAACTACGGCGCCGGCATCGACATCACCGCGCCGGGCGGCGAGACCTGCTCGCCGGCGGCCGAGTTCCTCGCATTGGGCTGTCAGGGTCGTGGCGGTGGGGCTCCGCAATGACACCTACCTTCGCCTGGAGG
>NZ_JBFBCE010000254.1:0-1258 GCF_040689595.1 Streptosporangium sp. NPDC051023
AACAGGATGACAAGAGCCCGGTGGCGGGAGACTGTCACGCCGGGATCTGTGGGAGCCCGAGGCTGCAATGCCTCGGGCCACCCGACCGGCTCTGAACTGCGGTTACTGAGGTTTTTAGGACGGTTGTTGATCTCCTCAGCTACGGTTCGTCATGATTCGTGTGTTCTGTGACGTCCGGGATGGTTGATATCGACGCGGTTCCTGTCTGATGAGCACTTGGAGCGTCTACGGTCGTTCCCTGACATTGGGCGTGAGGAGCTGAACAAGTACTTCACGTTGACGCCGCGTGAGCACGGGTTCCTGGACGCGCCGGGCCGCGGTCCAGAGGCCAGATTGGGGCTGGCCGTTCAGCTCTGTACGTTGCCCTGGCTCGGCTATATCCCCGATGACCTCCTGGAGATTCCGCAGGCGGTGTTGCTGCGGTTGGCAGGCCAGATGGCGGTGTTCCCCGGGATGCTGGAGGCATACGACCGGTCGACGCGCAAACGGCCTCAGACCCGTAGCGATCACCTGAAGCTGGTGATGAAGTACCTGACGTGGAAGAACCCCAAGCCGGGCAGTATCCAGTGGAAGGAACTGGAGCAGTTCCTCCTGGACCGGGCGATGGAGCACGACACCCCGAGTCTGTTGTTCCAGCAGGCGGTGGAGCACCTGCAAGCTACCCAGGTGATGCGGCCTGGTGCGGTCACGCTGATGGAGTTGGTGACCACCGCCCGGAACGCGGCGGCAAAGCTGACCACCCAGAAGGTCGGGCACCTGCTCACCAGGCCGATGCGGTCGGACCTGGACCGGCTACTCGTGGAGGATCTGGAGATCGGGACGTCCAGGCTGCGATGGCTGACGACGCCAGCGGCGGAGGCGTCCGCCCCGGCGATCGGGGTGTCGGTCGACAAGCTGCTGTACCTGCGGGCAATGGACGCCCACCAGCTCGATTTGTCGATGCTGCCCCGGGAGCGGCGCCGGTTCCTGGCCACGGTGGCTCGCCGCTCCACGGTGCAAGGCCTGAAACGGCGGGAAGAGCGCCGCTATCCGATCTTGCTTGCCCTGGTGGCCCAGTCTGCGGTCGACCAGCTGGACGAGGTCATCGCGCTGTTCGACCAAGCGGTATCGGCCCGGGAGTCCCACGCGAAGGCCAAGACGGACGAGGCACTCGCCGAGCGGGCTAATAACTCCTAACAGAATGATCTCCGTTGTGGTTTGATCTCTCGCTGTAGCGATAGCGGGAGGGGTGAGCGGGTTGGCGCGGCCGAAGCCGTGG
>NZ_JBFBCE010000255.1:0-1245 GCF_040689595.1 Streptosporangium sp. NPDC051023
GCCGCGCGGGAACTCTGTCAGGCCTTGTCATCGATGAAATCGAGGATATTCCATCGAGCACCAGCTACCAAAGTCGATTTGGCGGGCTGCTGCGCGCATATGCGCTGGTGGGATACACGCCGGACCGCGACTACCGCTACTTGGAGATCAACCGGTCCTTGCGCGCGTCCCATCCCGAGGTTGTCGCTCAGGTGATGCAGGCCATTCGTGGCGTCGGAGGCGAAGTGGTGCAAAACGCCGGCAATGATCTATTGCACGTCAACGGTGAATGGACAGCGTCCGTCGTGCTCGCCCGTAGCCAAGTCGGTTCGAGCGGAAATCTGCGTTGGAACTTACGCTTCGACACCAGCTTGGCGCCTGACATCACTTGTGCTGTGCGCATGGACAGCAGCAACAACCACCCGCTGGACCACTATCTGATTCCCAGGTTGGACATAGGCGCATGGCCCCAGCGCTTGGGCGAGGACAATGGTGGATTGATCGACGGATACCGGTTTGATTCGTTTCAGTCGTTGGCCGAACTGGCCGCTCGAACGCCCTTGGAGAACGTGGCATGAGCCAACATGCACGCGAAGAAGTGCTCAACATCCCTATTCGTCAAATCTACGTTCTGAACCCGCGGTCTCGCAACAAGCGAGTGCAGCAGGAGATGATTGAGAACATTCGCGCGGTGGGGCTCAAGCGACCCATTACGGTGGCGCGGCGTCCTAAGCCTGAGGGCGGTTGCCACTACAACCTGATCTGTGGGCAAGGGCGTTTGGAGGCTTTTCGCGCCCTCAATCAAACGGAAATTCCCGCCTTTGTGCTCGACGCAACGCAAGAAGAATCGTTGGTTATGAGCTTGGTGGAGAACGTGGCTAGAAGAAACCACACGCCATTGGAGCTTATGCAAGAACTCGCGCGTCTTCGCGATCGTGGCCACTCGGATGCTGAGATAGCCAGCCGCATTGGAGTCAGCCCGTCGTGGCTCAGTGAGGTAGGCGCATTGCTGGCACGCGGTGAAGAGCGTCTGGTGGCGGCGGTTGAAGCGGGTGTTCTGCCGTTGAGCATGGCGATGGTCATAGCCAAAAGCAGTGAGGAGGGTGTCCGCGAAGTTCTGGCCGATGCTTATGAAGATGGAATTCGAGGGCGGAAGCTTGCTGCCCTGCGCCGTCTGATCGAAGCACGGAGTAAGTCACAGCGATCACACAGCGGTCCGACCAGTAGGAATGCTGCCAAGAAGAAGCCCCTCACCCTTTCGCAAGC
>NZ_JBFBCE010000256.1:0-1230 GCF_040689595.1 Streptosporangium sp. NPDC051023
TCGTGCCCGCGCACCTGCTCGCGCAGCCGCGCCAGCTCGGCGTCGAGTTCGGCCAGCACCTTCGGCAATTGCTTGGCCGGAAACTCGCCGCCGCGCCAGCGCACCACGCCGCCGGGCGCGCGCAGGTGGCCGGCGCGCAGCGCGTCGAGGGTGACGCGTTCGGCTTCCAGTTCGCGCAGGCGTTCCAGCGCTTCGCCATGTTCGGCGGAGTACAGCTCCGCCAGCTGCGCGTCGAGCGCGGAGTCGGCTACGGAGTGGTAAAGCTCGTCGGGGCGCTCGTAATCGCGCACGATCGAACGGCCGAGGTAGGTGCCGCGGAAACGGCGGTCCAGGGCCAGATCGTCGAAGTCGCGGTCCACGCGTTCCAGGCTGTCGGCGATCGGCACCGGCGCCAGCGGCTCGGCGCTGTCGATCATCTCGCGCGAGATCCGCTCCTTCAGCGCCTGCGCATCGCGCAACAGCTCCAGCGCCGGGCGCGTATCGATTTCGCAGGCGATATAGCTGCGCTTGATATTGCGCTCGCGGTCGCTGTTGGCCGGATGGGTGGACCACATCTGCGGCGGCTGCGCCAGCTCGCTCTTGAACACGCGGTGCTGGTCGCGGTTGCCGTCGGGCAGCCGCGGCGGCTCGCCGTATTCGGCGTCGGCGAACACCCGCTGCAGGTGTTCGATGATGCGCGTCTGCACCGCGAACAGGTCGGCGACCGGGCGCTGGTTGGCGTACTCGCGGTTGGCGAAGCTCAGGGTGCGGCTCCAGGCGTCGTCGGCGGCGCCGAGCCGGTGCAGGGCGTGCACCAGCGCGTCGCTGCCGGTCAGCGAGGCGGCGACCAGGTCGGCCTGGTACTCCATCTCGCGCGACAGCGCGCGCTGGGCCAGCACGACCAGCCGGAACACCATCTCCACCAGTGAGCGGATCGACCACACCACCAGCGACAGGATCCAGCCGACCCAGGCCACGCGCAGGTCGAAGCGCGACAGCGCGCGCAGGAAGTCGTCGAAGGCATCGCGCTTGGCGATGATGTGCGCGGCGATTTGCTGGGCCACGTAGACCCAGCGGCCGACCGCCATGGTGCGCTGGGCGAAGTGGCCGAACTCGTGCGTCAGCACCGCCTTGAGCTCGCCCAGGTTGAGCACGTTGACCAGGCCCAGGCCGATTTCCAGGTTCTTCTTCGACGGCAGGATCAGGTTGAGCAGGGACAGGTCGTAGAACACCCCGGCGTTGACCCGCGGC
>NZ_JBFBCE010000257.1:0-1220 GCF_040689595.1 Streptosporangium sp. NPDC051023
ACACGAAGCCGTTGGAGTTGCCCAGTTCGAACACCGCCGGCGGCGCCAGCGCGAACACGAACGCGTCCTTGATCTGCATGAAGTTGCCCATCGCCCGGCCGACCACGCCGTTGACGCTGTTGTCGGGCATCGGGGTCTTGCCGAAGCTGGTCAGCCAGCGCCAGCGGTCGCCCCAGGTGCTGGCGCGCTCTTCCCACGGCTTGAGCTGCGAGAACGCCATACCCGCGTTCTGGCCGTTGCCGGCGAAGCTGAAGCCCTGCACGGTGAACAGCGAATCCACGGCCGGGTCGTTGAGGAACTGCTCCTCGACCTTCTTCAGCGTCTCGCCGGTGCGTTCCTGGGTCGCGCCGACCGGGGTCTGCACGATGGTGAACAAGAAGCCCTGGTCTTCCTGCGGCAGGAACGAGGACGGCAGGCGGAAGAACATCACGCCCATCAGCGCGGCCATCGCCGCGAACACGATCATGAAGCGGCCGGCGCGGGTGACGATGCCGTGCACCACGCCCTGGTACTTCTTGTTGCCCGAGTCGAACTTGTTGTTGAACCAGCCGAAGAAGCCCTTGTCGGACGCGTGGTGGCCCTTCTCGATCGGCTTGAGCATGGTCGCGCACAGCGCCGGGGTCAGCACGATCGCGACCAGCACCGACAGGAACATCGCCGAGACGATGGTCAGCGAGAACTGGCGGTAGATCACGCCGGTGGAGCCGCCGAACATCACCATCGGCAGGAACACCGCCGACAGCACCAGGGCGATGGCGATCAGGGCGACGTTGATCTCGCGCATCGAGGCGATGGTGGCCTGGCGCGGGGTCATGCTCGGGTTCTCGTGCATCAGCCGCTCGACGTTCTCGACCACGACGATGGCGTCGTCGACGAGCAGGCCGATGGCGAGCACCAGGCCGAACAAGGTCAGCGTGTTGATCGAGAAGCCGGCGGCGTAAATGATGCCGAACGTGCCCAGCAGCACCACCGGCACCGCGATCGCCGGGATCAGCGTCGCGCGCCAGCTCTGCAGGAACACGAACATCACGATCACCACCAGCACGATCGCTTCGATCAGGGTCTTGACCACTTCGCTGATCGACAGCTTGATGAAGTCGGTGGCGTCGTTGAGGTAGGCGACCTTCCAGCCCTGCGGCAGGTTGGCCGACAGACGCGCGACTTCGGCGCGGACCAGTTCGGCCGATTCCAGCGCGTTCGCGCCGGGCGCGAGTTGCAGC
>NZ_JBFBCE010000258.1:0-1198 GCF_040689595.1 Streptosporangium sp. NPDC051023
CATGGCGCCGACGCGGACGTGGACGTCGTGTGCACCGACACCCGCGTGCTGCCGGCGCAGGGCGCGGCGCTGTTCGTCGCGCTCAAGGGCGAGCGGTTCGACGGCCACGACCACGTCGCCGGGCTGGCCCACACCGCGGTCGCCGCGGCGCTGGTGGCGCGCGAAATCGACGCGCCGATCGCCCAGGTGATCGTCGCCGACACCCAGCAGGCACTGGCCGACCTCGCCGCCGGCGTGCAGGCGCAGCGCGCCGGCAACACCGTGGTGGCGATCACCGGCAGCAACGGCAAGACCAGCGTCAAGGCGCTGACCACGGCGATCCTGGAGCGCGCCGGCAACACCTACGCGACCCCGGGCAACCGCAACAACGAGATCGGCCTGCCGCTGGCGGTGCTCGACGCGCCGGAAGACGCGCGCTTCTCGATCTATGAAATGGGCGCGGGCAAGCCGGGCGACATCGCTTATCTGGTGCGCGTGGCCCGGCCGCTGGTGTCGCTGGTCAACAACATCGCCCCGGCGCACCTGGAGCGCATGGGCAGCCTGCTCGGCATCGCCGACACCAAGGCGGCGATCTACGACGCGCTGCCGGAAAGCGGTGCGGCGGCGATCAACGCCGACGATGCGTTCGCGCCGTACTTCGAGCAGCGCGCGGCCGGGCGGCGGTTGATCCGCTTCGGGCTGGATGCCAGCGCCGAGGTGACGGCTTCGAACGTTCGCGTCGGACCTGAAGGTTCTACGTTCGCCCTCGTTACTCCGTTGGGACGAGTGGAGATCGCGCTGAGGATGGTTGGCCGCCACAACGTGCGCAACGCCCTGGCCGCCGCGTCGCTGGCGCTGGGCGCGGGCGTGTCGCTGCAGCACATCGCCGACGGCCTCAACGTCGCGCAGCCGGTCGACGGCCGCCTGATCACCCACCGCCTGGACAACGGTGCGGTGCTGATCGACGACAGCTACAACGCCAATCCCGGTTCGACCGCGGCGGCCATCGACACGCTGGCGGAAATGGGCGGCGAAAACTGGCTGGTGCTCGGCGCGATGCGCGAGATCGGCAACGAAGAAATCGCCATGCACGCCGAGATCGGCCGCCGCGCCAAGGCCGCCGGGCCGCGCACGGCTACTCGGTGAACATGAACCCGGGCATCAAGTGGATGACCGCCGACATGATGGACGACATCCTCGGCAAGGCGCGCTCGGAGTA
>NZ_JBFBCE010000259.1:0-1194 GCF_040689595.1 Streptosporangium sp. NPDC051023
GCCGATGGCGTTCCTGTCCGGCGTCACCGGCCAGTTCTATCGCCAGTTCGCCGCGACCATCGCCATTTCCACGGTGATCTCGGCGATCAATTCGCTGACTTTGTCGCCGGCCCTGGCCGCGCTGCTGCTCAAGCCGCACGGCGCGGCCAAGGACGCGCCGACGCGGCTGATCGACCGCCTGTTCGGCTGGCTGTTCGCGCCGTTCAACCGCGCCTTCGGCGCCGGCGCGCAGCGCTACCAGGCGGCGGTGGCGCGCCTGCTCGGCCGCCGCGGCGCGGTGGCGGCGGTGTATCTGGCGCTGTTGCTGGCGACCGGGGCGATGTTCCAGGCGGTCCCCGGCGGCTTCATTCCGACCCAGGACAAGCTCTACCTGATCGGCGGCATCAAGCTGCCCGAGGGCGCTTCGCTGGCGCGCACCGACGCGGCGATCCGCAAGATGAGCGCGATCGCGATGGCCACGCCCGGCGTGCACGCGGCCGAAGCCTATCCGGGCCTCAACCCGCTGCAGTTCACCAACACGCCCAACACCGGCACGCTGTTTTTCGAACTCGAACCCTTCGCTGCGCGCGACCGCAGCGCCGAGGCGATCAACGCCGAGCTCAACGAAAAGTTCGCCGGCTTGCAGGACGGACTGGCGTTCTCGTTCATGCCGCCGCCGATCCTCGGCCTGGGCACCGGTTCGGGTTACGCGCTGTACGTGCAGGATCGCGACGGCCAGGGTTACGGCGCGCTGCAGGGCGCGCTCAACGACTACACCGCGGCGATTGCGCAGGTGCCCGGGCTCGGCTATCCGATCAGCACCTACCAGGCCAACGTGCCGCAACTGGACGCGCAGGTCGACCGCACCAAGGCCAAGGCCCAGGGCGTGGCGCTGAGCGAGGTGTTCGACACCTTGCAGACCTATCTGGGTTCGGCCTACGTCAACGACTTCAACCAGTTCGGCCGCACCTGGCAGGTGATCGCGCAGGCCGACGGCAGCCACCGCGACAGCGTCGAAGACGTCGGCCGCCTGCAAGTGCGCAACCAGCGCGGCGAGATGGTGCCGCTGGCCTCGCTGGTGAGCCTGCGCGAGACCTACGGCCCCGATCCGGTGATCCGCTACAACGGTTACCCGGCCTTCGATCTGGCCGGCGAAGCCGATCCGCGCCGACTGTCGTCGGGGCAGGCGATGCGCAGTCTCGCCGAGTTGGCCGA
>NZ_JBFBCE010000260.1:0-1188 GCF_040689595.1 Streptosporangium sp. NPDC051023
GCCAACTCGGCGAATAGGCATCTCAGGTCGGCTGGGACAATAGACGACCATGATTGCTTCCCCTCCCTCTCCCTCGGTTTACGTGCACCCTGAGGCGCCCATCGAGCTCCACCGCGGCCAACGAACCGGCGTCTTCTACCTCATCACCGGAGCCCCGCAGCTCACCAGCCGCCAACTGATCGACGTGGGCCGATGGCTCATCCAGGTAGGCCGGGAAGATCTGGAGGCCGCCGAGCGCTGAAACGCAGAAGCGGCCCCCCGTCCGTCCACGGAGAGCCGCCCCACCAACCTTGACCGCCTCGCTGACCCTGCCTGATCGCGAAGCCTGCCCAAAGCGTACGACCTCGGGGAGGCTGTCATGTCTGATCGCGTCTGTCCTGGAAAGTGCAACGCCCGACCTCGGCGCGAGCACGACGACCACGCTCGCGCTCTCGCTACCTGGCAGGCAGAGATGGCCGACTGGATCGCCAGCTCCGATGAGGACCGTGGCCCCGAGCCCGTCCGCCCCGCAGAGCCCACCTCCCGCTGGATGGCCGGCGCCCCGTACTGGTGCCTATCTGACTCCTCCGCGGTACGGTCCGCCCTCACTGACCTCGACGAGCAGATGACGCTGCGGCTCCTCGCTGGGGACGGCCACGGTTCTCTCAGCCTCGCTGAGCGCGTCTCCTCCTCGCCCGAGCCGGGATCTCCTTCACCGGCGCACGACGACCTCGACGAACTCGTCCGCTGGCTCCGCGAATGGGAACGCGCCTACCGGGAGTCTCAGGGCTGGCCCACCGCTCCTCACCGCGGCGAAGCAGCCCCAGCCCTCACCTCGGCCGTCGGCTGGCTCCTGGCCCACCTCGACGGGATCCTCGCCCACCCCGACCATGCCGAAGGGTTCGGAGTCGGCATCCTGTACTGGCACAACCGTCTCGCCGCCGCCGCCAAGACGCGTCCACGCCGCATCTCCAAGCAGCTGCGCTGCCCCCAGTGCCATCTCGCGACCCTGTCTCAGGTTGAGGGGGAGGACCGCGTCGAGTGCCGCAACCGCGACTGTGGAGCCAACCGCGGAGGGCCCGTCGTCATGACGATCGACGAGTACGAAGGCCGAGCCCACGAGACCATTGAGGCTGCTCGCACCCACAGGCGGGCATCGTGAGCGAGTCCTGCCCCACCTGCCTCGGCCGCGGAACTCTCCCAGACCTC
>NZ_JBFBCE010000261.1:0-1168 GCF_040689595.1 Streptosporangium sp. NPDC051023
CTTCGACGTAGGAGGCGCCGTCGCCGCCGCCGCCGTGGGTCGCGGCCAGATCGAACGGCGAAATGCCGTCGGGGATGTCGACGCGGAATTCGCGGCCGACCGCATCGGGCGCCATGTTGAGGATCGGCACGTCCTGCTGGACGGTGTTGAGCGGCTCGTAATTGACCACGTAGCGGCGGATCTGGCCGCTGTCGGCGGTTTCGCTGCGCACCGCGTTGGGATTGAAGCCCAGGTCTTCGAGCGTGTCGTTGCTCAGGCCGGAGGAGTTGAAGGTGACGCCGGCCGAGTCGGTGGCGAGCGTCGCCGCCGAGGCCAGGCCGCCGCCGAGCGACTGCCCGGCGAACGCGACGTTGCCGTCGCCGAACACCGCTTCGGCGCGGCGGCCCAGCGCCATCGCCTGGCTGTATTCCTGGGTCTGGAAGCCCGCGCCCTGGCCGAGGTTGTCGTCGGAATCGCCGCCTTCGCCCACGCCCCAGTCGTTGGTGCCGGCGAAGGCGACCACGTACTGGCCCTTGTCGTTCTGGTAGATCGCCGCGCGGAAGCCGCTGGTGGGGTCTTCCAGTTCGGACGGATCGATCGGGATTTCGCGGCCCTGGTTGTCGACCAGGTGATCGCCTTGCGGCTGCAGGCGGTCCCAACCCGCGGCTTCGAGTTCCTTGCCGGTCTGTGTGCCGGTGGCGACATTCGTCCCCTGCACATCCGTGGGAATCTGCGTGTAGACGTCGTTCGCCATCTGCGCGAACTGCAGGTCCGAACCCTTCTGCGGATTCTTCCCGGCGATCTGGTCGGCGAACTTGCCGTCGCCCGGGGGCAGCGGCGGCGGGGGCGGCGGCGGGACATAGACCGGCGGCGGCGGCGGGTTGTAACGAACCGAGTAATCCGCGTAGATCATGGCCTGAGCCCCTGTCCCGATGCGTGGTGATGTGGTGCCACGATGCGCCCCTGCGCGGGGGTACGGAAAGCTGGGACGGACCCTAGGCCGAGCCGCCGCGGTTGCGACCGGCGCCGGGGTCCGGCGCGTCCATCCCAGGGGCCGCCCGGGGTCGCACTAGGGTTAGCCGCAGGTCGGCCGGAACCAGCTGGCGCCGGCCATCGCCGCCGGCTCAGTCCATCAGCACCACCGGCTTGCCCAACGCGCGCGCGCCGGCCATCGCAGCGATCGCGCGGG
>NZ_JBFBCE010000262.1:0-1167 GCF_040689595.1 Streptosporangium sp. NPDC051023
CCCGGCAAGACCGTCCTGCCATGGTCCGGGGGCCTGCGTCGTGAACTCCGCGTTCTCGCCCGCCGGGTGAGCGCGGAACCGCCGTTGCTGACGCGTAACTGATAGGTTACGCTTCCTGGGTGGACGAGGTGGCGGGAGCGATCGCGGACCCGGTGCGGCGGGAGATCCTGGTGATGCTGCGTGAGCAGAGGCTCTCCGCGGGGGAGATCGCCGAGCGTTTCGAGATCAGCAGGCCCGCGGTGAGCCGCCACCTGCGAGTTCTCAGAAACAGCGGACTGGTTCACGACGAGCTCGTCGGCAGGCGACGCCTCTACGCGCTCGACGCCGGGCGATTCACCGAGCTCGTCGAGTGGCTCACCCCGTTCGTCCGGCCTTCCGGCTGGGAGCACCGCCTCGACGCACTGGAGACAGAGGTCTATCGAACCCGCCGCGAACGCCGTGCGCGCGGCACGGCGGACCAGGAAAACCAGGCAAAGGAGAACACGGCATGAGCCGTTCACCCGTCGGCAGGCTGTTCCGTACCGAAGCGGGAAGCGATCTCGTCCTCAGCCGGACGTTTCGAGCGCCCGCCGAGGACGTGTGGGCCAGCGTCACCGAATCCGACCGCACGGCCCGCTGGTTCGGGCCCTGGGAGGGCGACGCCGCGCCAGGGCGGACGATCAAGGTGCAGATGGCGTTCGAGGAACAGGCCCCGTGGTGCGAGATGCGCATCGACGTGTGTGACCCGCCGCGGCGGCTGGCACTGTCGACGACCGACGAGTTCGGGTCCTGGCGGATGGAGCTGCTGCTGTCGGAGACGAACGGCTCGACGGAGCTGCGGCTCGTGCACCACCTCGACACCGAGGACGGAATCGGCGAGGTCGGCCCCGGCTGGGAGTACTACCTCGACATGCTCGTGGCCGCCCGCGACGGCTCGCCCACGCCCGTCTTCGACGACTACTACCCCGCGATGAAGCCCTATTTCGACAGCCTGTCCGCCCGCGCCGACGTTCGACCGAACAGCGATGCGCCGGACGCGCACCGATGACTCCTCTTTCGTAATCGTCTGTGCCCCATCGGGGCTTGTGTCGCTGTGCCCAACGGGCCGGTACGGCTTCGGCAGGGTCCGCTGATTTGGGGACCCGGCCGAACTGGGTAGACCCGCAGGCATGCGCACTGTCCGAATCG
>NZ_JBFBCE010000263.1:0-1157 GCF_040689595.1 Streptosporangium sp. NPDC051023
CTAGTGTCCTGCGCCGGTAATCCGTCGTTAGATCCTGTGTGAACTCTTCTGGTGAGCCGGTGCGTCGTCGGGGTCCGAAGTTGGAGCCGTTGGTGCTCTCCGATGACGAGCGCGCGGTGCTGGGGCGGTGGATGCGGCGGGCTAACTCGGCGCAGGCATTGGCGTTGCGGGCGCGGATCGTGCTGGCGTGCGCAGGCTCTGAGATTCCGTCGATCGTCGGGGTGGCCAGGGAGTTGAGGGTGGCGCCCGACACGGTCCGCAAGTGGCGGCGGCGGTTTCAGGCCGACCGGCTGGACGGGTTGATCGACGAGCCCCGGCCGGGGCGGCCGCCGACCATCGCCGTCGAAGAAGTGGAAGCGGTCGTGGTGGCGACGCTGGAGGAGATCCCGAAGAACGCCACGCACTGGTCGCGGACGTCGATGGCGGCCCGTAGCGGCCTGTCGAAGTCCACTATCGGCCGGATCTGGAAGAAGTTCCAGCTCAAGCCGCACCTGAGTGACACGTTCAAACTGTCGGCCGATCCGTTGTTCGTGGAGAAGGTCTGCGACGTCGTTGGCCTGTACTTCAACCCGCCCGAGGGCGCGGTGGTGCTTTCGGTGGATGAGAAGTCGCAGATCCAGGCGCTGGACCGGTCACAACCCGTGTTACCGATGATGCCCGGCATGCCGGAGCGGCGCACCCACGACTATGTGCGCAACGGCCTCACCACCTTGTTCGCGGCCTTCGACGTGGCCACCGGAGAGGTCATCGGCTCCCTGCACCGCCGGCACCGCGCCACCGAGTTCAAGAAGTTCCTGATCAAGGTCGACAAGCAGATTCCCGCCCATCTCGACGTTCATCTGATCTGTGACAACTACGGCACCCACAAGACGCCGGCCATCCGCGCGTGGCTGGAGCGCCATCCCCGTTTTCACATGCACTTCACCCCGACCGGCTCCTCCTGGATCAACCAGGTCGAGCGCTGGTTCGGCTTCCTGAGCGATCAGATGATTCGCCGCGGCGCGCACAAGAATGTGCAGGCTCTCGAGGCCGACATCCGCGCCTGGATCAAGGACTGGAACGCCGACCCCAAGCCGTTCATCTGGACCAAGACAGCCGAAGAGATTCTCGACTCCCTCGCCCGCTTCTGCCAACGAATCTCAGGCGCAGGACACTAG
>NZ_JBFBCE010000264.1:0-1155 GCF_040689595.1 Streptosporangium sp. NPDC051023
TCCATCGAGATGCGCGACACCGACGAGGACGTCTTCCGCGCCGCGGAGGAGCTCGGCATCGACCTGTCTCGGCGCGAGCCGAGCAGCGTCGAAGAAGTCTGACGGTTCCCCTGCGCGACCCGCGGGTGTCGGACCCGCGCCGGAAGGAAAACGGTCCTCCTCCGGCGTGGGTCCGGCAGCACCTTCACTCACCACGACCAGGCCGTACGGGGAGCCGCACGCGCCGAACGCGACATGCACCGCATGGCGTGCGCCGATGTCGGTGACCTCGGCCGGAACGCCGTCCAGGCCCCGGAGAGTTCCTCGACCGGCACATCCCGGCCAAGACAGTCTGCCCAGCTCTCCGAGGGGGTTCCGCGCCACGGCGAGACATGGGGACCGCAAGCTTCGGAGGACACGATGAACGACGAGATGGCCGCACTGCTCTTCGATGTGGTCGAGCGTCTCCAAAAGAACATCGTCGCCCGCGACTGCCCCGCGATCGTCGCTCTCAAAGGGGAGCGCAGGCTCGTGCTCAGCGACTACGACTACCTCCGCGATCCACGGTCCGCCACCTCGTTCGAGACGCGGGCAGCCGCCAAAGCACAGGAAATCCAGGCGACGCGATGGGTCTTCGCCGTCCCTTTGATATGGGTCACCACACCTGAAACCGTCTACAGCCGGGCCGTATCCAACCACCCTCTACGCGAAGGGGAACAGGAAACAATCACCTGGATGAGTTTCCATGAAAGCGACGGCGTGGATTACGGGCGCGTCCCGTACACACGCCGCCCCAGCGGAGAACCAGTGTTCGACGACCCGGAGATGTTCGCCGTAGGCGTGCGTCCGGCCCAGACCATGCCGGGCCACACTCTCCTCCACGAACTCTTCCCGAACAGCTGATTCAGCCTGGTGCCTCGTTTCCTTTTGGTGGTGAGATCAGGCGTACCGTCGGGGCCCTGCGGGTCGCGGGTGCCGCAGATCGCCCGCGAGCTCGGCTGCGCGGAAAAGAGGGTGCCCGATCGGGAAAATGACGAGATCCCGTCCGATCAAGCCGATCGGACGGGATCTCGTCAACGTCCCTCAGGCCGTTTTGAGAACGACCCTGGAGTGGAGCTATGGGGATTCGAACCCCAGACCTCCTCCATGCCATGGAGGCGCGCTACCAGCTGCGCC
>NZ_JBFBCE010000265.1:0-1148 GCF_040689595.1 Streptosporangium sp. NPDC051023
GCCTCGGACGCCTCAGCGCCCCGCAACGGCACCGTCTACAACGGCGGCACCATCGGCTACCCGGCCGCCCTGGGCGACCCGCAGAGCGACCTCGATGACCTCCGTGCCGTCACCCTGCGCCGCTTCGAGCAGGTCACCAGCACGCTGGGGCGCCGAGTCGAGTACACCCTCGTCACAAACCTGACGCGCGTCATCGGCCCATGGGAGCCCTCCGAGACCGAGGGGCGCTGATCTGTGGCTCTCCGTTTCACCGACACCCGCATCACCTCTGATGCCACGCCCGTGGTCGCTGGGAAGCAGCCTGACGGCCAGTGGGTCGTCACTGGCCGCTCCGGCTTCCTTACCTACAACGGGGCGATCACCGCCCTGACCCTCGCGGAGGAACTCGCTGACGGCGCCTCCGCCGATGACCCGCTCATTAGGGACCTGGAAGACGAGCTCGCCCGCTGACTGCCCTCGGCCAGCCCGTTTCCTGCGGGCTGGCACCGGCACACTGGAGAGCGTCCCCTACGGCCCGGAGGAGCTCGTGACGGCCTACCCCATCCCCGAGAACCACGGCCACTGGTGGCTGACCACACGCCGCTCCTGGTCCCATCTCCACGCCGTGCCCGGAGGCAACCTCACTCCCGACGACCTGCACGACTCGATCGACTGGGCCGACCCTCTCGAACGGCAGACCGCGTGCGGGCCGGTCCTGGATCTCACTTACGCAGGGATCGGGAGCCGGTTCTCAATGCCCCGCTGCGCCCACTGCTGTCGAACCCTCGGCATCCCAGCCGGACGTGGCACACCCGTGAACGAAGCCGCGGAGAAGCGGCTCGCAGAGGAGAAGACACATGCCCGATGATTTGCCGAAGTTCACGACGAGCGGCCTTGAAAGACGCCCCGCCTCCTACACCTACGACTCGGAGGTGGGCGCCACGTACGTCTACCTCAACGGCCCGATCCCGCCCGGGGGAGTAGCCAGCACGGTTGAGGTGGACGCCATGGTGAACCTCGACCTGGACGGGGACGGGCGCGTCATCGGCATCGAGATCATCGCCGCCTGGCCCGAGGCGCCCACCTCTCCCGAGGAGGAGTGATGAGCCCAGACCGTACCGCGGAGCTCCGCCAAGCCATCGCTGACGCGGGTACCTTCGAGACCCTAG
>NZ_JBFBCE010000266.1:0-1145 GCF_040689595.1 Streptosporangium sp. NPDC051023
CCGGGCGCGGGCTACGCGCGCGCCAGCAGGTGTTCGGGCCGCAACATCCGTGGACGGTCGGAGTGCAGGCGCAGTATGTCGTGGCGCTGTTGCGCAGCGACCGCATCGAAGCGGCGCGGCCGATCGTGGCCGAGGTCGAGCGGATGCAAGGCGCGGTCGATGAACCCGGGTCGCAGGTGGCGATCCATCGTGGGCTGGGCGAGTGGTATCTGCGCGAGGGGCGCAACGACGAGGCGATCCGGCATTACCGGGCCGCGCGGGAATTGGCGTCGCGGCCGGGGATGGCGTATCGGTGGAATTTGCATGCGATCGATGCGGGGTTAGGACTGGCGCTGTCGCGTGCCGGGCAAAGCGCACAGGCGCGGGAGGCGTATCTGCGTTATGGCGGGAGTGAGGTCTACGACAACCGCTGCGTTGGGGGGCGCGGATGGAGGCAGATTTGGATCGGCTGCGATATTCGCGATGAGTTTTGGGGTGTTGGCGGCCCTAGTGCTAGCGGAGGCTGGACTCACGAAGCTACGGTCTTTTCTTGCTTTCTTAGATCTTCTTCGTCTGCCGTAATGCGGCGAAATTCGTAATCGATGCGGTGGGATCTTCTATGGAGGATTCACTCAAATTGGTGTGGCTGGTGCGCTAAGTTCAAAGGAACTGGAACTTCCCAAGTCGATTTGGAGCGGCAAGCAAGCGCGTTCTGCCTCGTGTGTAGACAGCGCAGTGGCGCGGACTGTCCGTGGTCGGCCCACCTTAGCTTATGGCGCGCTAGCGGCTACCATGCGTTCATGCTCATGTGCCCACCGCGCGAGTTGTATGTAAGCATCATGTACGGTAGCGCACTGGGTGCGCCTGAATGTCAAGGAGCTAGCCGTGGCTGTGCGTTCGCCCCCGACGTACCAGCACTTACGTCGCTTTGGCTGAAATGCATAAGCCACACGATCGTGGCCCCAGCACCGAAGCTCCACGGCGGTCCGGCCATCTGGGAGTTCGAGGACCGACCAGCTATAGGTGGGCGGTAGCTCGGGTGGCTGCCGAATTTCCATATACGCTCTGCGTGGTGGAAGGTTTCAGCACTTCGGGGTATCGCGAACAAGTGCCTCTACCACCCGTCTCGGAGCCGAACCTTTAGCTAGGGGAGGCAGCGCGTCGCC
>NZ_JBFBCE010000267.1:0-1139 GCF_040689595.1 Streptosporangium sp. NPDC051023
CAATCGGGGAGCATGGAGGTGAAGTGGACTCGGGAAATGATCTCGGGCCTGATCAATGAGCATCTGGCGCACGCGCACATTGACGCCCGGGTTGACCCACGCAAGCTCGAAGTGCAGGCCGAAGAGGCGTGGGCGCGGGGCGATCACGAGGCCGCCATCGCCTTGGCCCGGCGCCCGGTGCGCAGGTTTGGCAAGAACGGCGCAGCACTGGAGCGCAAAGGAGTTTCCACGGAGATCAGCAAGGACAACGCCAAGATCAGGGCCGACAACGCAGCACGCTTCGACAAAGCCATGTCCCAGATCGCACAGATCAAGCATCCGCGGCCACACGCGCAGGAAGCGCGGCGGCGTCAGAGGCGTGTGCAGCGCAAAAGGCTTGCGGTGCACACCGACGGCATACAGGTCGACCGCATCGGTGGCGCACACGCCTCCGATGCAGTGGACATGCTGGGCGGTGCAGAAAGCCCTGAGCCGCAACCGCCCACGGCAGAGGAAGCGTGGAGCCTAGCGCAAGCGCTGTGGAACCAAGACATTCTGCCGGTGCATGCCGCATCAATGCCGCAAACGGCAGAGCTGATGGTCGGAATGGCCGAGCGGGTGCGGACGTATCTGCGCGACAACGCGTTGCCGCAGGCGGTCAAGGAGCTCCTGCGCCGCCTGAAGGCGCTCAAGCGGCGCATGGATGTGCCCGCGATCACGAAGCCGGCATACCAAAAAGCATGTGATCTGCTTGATCGGGCGCAGTGGGCGCTGACCCAAGTCAACCAGCTCAACCCAACCGGGCGCGATGTGGTTCTGCGCTTCCGCCGGGTGGCGTGGGTCAAGCACAATCTGGAAAGCGTGGCGGCTGCCGAGGCGGCCTTGAGTCCGGAACGCGTGCGGGAAGACGATGACCGCATTGTCATTGGAACCGCCGAAGTCGAGCTGTGGAGCCGACACATGCTCAATCGCTTCCCGATTGGAGCTATCGATGTCGACACCGCGTTGGATCCGGAAGGCGGACCACCTAAGAAGCTCAAGCCATCCGCACCGATCTTGAAGTTCCCTCCGCCTTTCCGGGGCGGACCGAAGTGAGGCCAAAAAGACACCCCGCGTTGGCGGGGTGTCTTTCTATGGGCACTGTATATGGGGCTGGTTGC
>NZ_JBFBCE010000268.1:0-1136 GCF_040689595.1 Streptosporangium sp. NPDC051023
GGGGAGCGAGGCGGTGTGCTGGGGTGCCCGGCCGCGGGTGGCGGCTGGGCTGGTGGGAGTGGCGCGGTCAGGCGCCGCTGCCTCAATCAAGACGCCACCCCCGCCAGGTGCCGGCGTGCCCGAGCGCGAGCCGCCAGCAGGTAGCCACGAGACACCCTGAGCCGTTTCGCGGCAGTCTCGACGGTCGCACCTGCAGCGATCAGCCGCTCTGACCTGCGGAGCAACGCCAGAGCGCGGACAGGCTTCTTACGCTTGCGTTTCTGCGGGCCGTTGGGTGCTGCCGTGCGTGCTTTTGCCTGGATGGCGCGGCGTCGTAGACGCGTCATGCCGCCCCACACGCCGTACAGCTCATGGCGGAGGGCGTACTCGCCGCATGCCTGCACGATGGGGCAGCCCCTGCACAGGGCCGCCGCCGCGTCGTTGGTGAGGTTGTCCACGAAGAAGCGGTCCGGGTCGCCGGTACGGCAGGGGCCACGCTGCGTCCAGTCGACGGTCATGACGCCGCCTCCTTGCGGAGGCCTTGCGGGGTCGCGGCAGGGTCGTCGATGTTGTCCCACGCCAGTGGCGACGCCCACCCCTTCGCCGCAGCTTGGCGGCGCAAGGTACGGACGATACGCGCTTCCACACCACAGGTGGCGGGGTCGACGAGGCACAGCCGCCGGTAGGCGTCCGTGACCCGGCGGGCGGTGGCCACCGTGACGCGGGCAGGAGGAACCGACGACATGATCACCAGGAGACGGTCCCGGCCCACACCGCTTTCCCGGCTGATCAACGACGCCGGATACCCCATCGCCGACAAGGCGTGTAAACGGCGGCGGGTCCCGAGCGCCAGCGTCAAACCCGGCCGGTCAAGACTGTGCGGCCGTACAGCCAGCAGCGCTGCCTGGGTCCGTGGCCGAACGGTCTTCTTGCCGCCGTACAGCAATTCGCTGACGGTACTCGCGCCCAGGCCAGCTTCATGCGCGATGCTCGGCACATCCATGCCGTGGTTGCGGAGCATCACGACGTGCTGCCTGCACCGGTCAGCATCGACATCCGGCTGGTGAGTACCAAGGATGGCCGCGACCCGCTGCTGGGCCCGGTACCGTGTCGCAGCCTTACGGCACTTCGCGCACCGGCAACCCGCCCCCGGCTGG
>NZ_JBFBCE010000269.1:0-1135 GCF_040689595.1 Streptosporangium sp. NPDC051023
ATCAACAGACGCGCTTGCGTAGCGGTGGTCGGCGGCAGGCCGGTGGTGGCCTGGCCCAGGCGCGTCTGTTGATCGACGGCGGCGCCAAGTACGCCTCGCTGCTGGCCGACATCGCCCAGGCGCGCGAGCACATCCACCTGGAGTACTACATCTACCAACCCGACGGCATCGGCACCGCGCTGCGCGATGCGCTGGTCGAGCGCGCCCGCGCCGGGGTCAAGGTGCGGCTGCTGCTCGACGCGGTCGGTTCGGGCAGCACTTCGCAGCGCTTCCTGAAGCCACTGATCGACGCCGGCGGCGAAGCCGCGTGGTTCCATCCGATGAAGCTGCGCTGGTTCTGGCACCGGCCGTGGCTCAACCTGCGCACCCACCGCAAGATCGTGGTCATCGACGGCCGCGTCGGCTACACCGGCGGCATCAACATCACCGACGAAGAAGACGAGCGCGCGCGCAAGGACGCCTACCGCGACCTGCACCTGCGCCTGGAAGGCGACGTGGTGCGCGAACTGGAACTGGTCTTCATCGAGGACTGGTGCTACGCCACCGGCCAGCCGCCGCTCAAGCAGCTGCACCTGGCGCCGCAGCCGGGCACGATCGCCGCGCAAGTGGTCAGCTCGGGCCCGGATTCGAACTGGGAAGCGATCCATCGCGTCCATGTCGGCGCGATCCACGCCGCCCGCCACCGGGTGTGGCTGGTGACGCCGTACTTCGTCCCCGGCGAAGCCGCGCGCATGGCCCTGACCTCGGCCGCGCTCGGCGGCCTGGACGTGCGCCTGCTGGTGCCCAAGCTCAGCGACAGCCGCCTGGTCACCTATGCCGCGCGCTCCTACTTCGACGAACTGCTCGAAGCCGGGGTCAAGATCCACGAATACGGCCCGCGCATGCTCCACACCAAGGCGCTGCTGTGCGACGACGAGAGCGTCATCATCGGCTCGGCCAACTTCGACCACCGCAGCTTCCGGCTCAACTTCGAGATCTCGGTGATGTTCTACAACGCCGACCTCGGCGGCCGCCTGGCCGCGCTGATCGAACAGGAATGCTCGCGCGCCCCGCGCGTGCGCAACGACCGCAACCGCTCGCTGTGGCGCGTACGCCTGCCCGAAGCCCTGGCGCGGCTGGTCTCGCCGCTGCTGTA
>NZ_JBFBCE010000270.1:0-1130 GCF_040689595.1 Streptosporangium sp. NPDC051023
ATCGCGGATCTGCTCCACGACCCAGCCGTCGCGCGCGCTGGCGGCGTCGGCGGGAACCTGGGCGCAGGCGGCCAGGGCGAGAGCGAGGGCGAGCGACGAGGCGCGGATCGACATGCGGACAGTCCTTGGCAGAAGCCGCGCGGACACGGCGGCGTTGCCGAGTCGATCACCGGCATATGTCAGCGGCATGAACGCGCGCGGCGCAGGCGCCGGCGAAGACTGGCGCGGCGGCGCGAAATGCAGTTGCATGGAGGCCTGGATCCGCATGGGACAAGGACGCCTCGATGGCCTGGTTGCGCCGATTATCGCTCTTGCTGGCCGTGCTTGCGGCCGCCTTGGCCGCCGTGTTGTTCGCCGTGGTCCAGCCCGGCGTGGGCCCGCGCCCCACCACGCCGCCGGCCGCCGACGCCCAGCGCCTGCGCGCGGACGTGAAGCGGCTGTCGGTGGACTTCTACCCGCGCAGCTACGACCGGCCGGAGAACCTCGACCGGGTCGCGGCCTGGCTGCGCGAGGAATTCGAGCGCGCCGGCGCGCGGGTCGAGTACCAGCCGGTGACCGTGGAAGGGCAGGCCTACCGCAACGTGGTCGCGCGTTTCGGCCCCGACACCGGGCCGTTGCGGGTGATCGGCGCGCACTACGATTCCTATGCCGACACCGGCGCCGACAGCGGCGATGAGCGCGGCTACTCGCCGCGCACCCACACGCCCGGCGCCGACGACAACGCCAGCGGCGTGGCCGGCCTGCTGGAACTGGCGCGCATGCTCGGCCGCGCGCCGCCGGCGCAGTCGATCGAACTGGTCGCCTACACCCTGGAAGAACCGCCGCATTTCCGCAGCGAACACATGGGCAGCGCCTGGCATGCGCGCGCTTTGCGCGAATCCGGGCGCGAGGTCGAGTTCATGCTGTCGCTGGAAATGATCGGCCGCTTCAGCGACCGTCCCGGCAGCCAGACCTATCCGCTGCGCGGCATGCACCGCCTGTATTCGGACCGCGGCGATTTCGTCGTCGTGGTCGGGCGCCTGAGCGATTTCGGCCTGAGCCGCCGGGTCAAGGCAAGGATGGCCGGCGCCTCGCCGCTGCCGGTGCACTCGATCAACGCGCCGCCGCTGCTGGTGCAGGGCGTGGATTTC
>NZ_JBFBCE010000271.1:0-1129 GCF_040689595.1 Streptosporangium sp. NPDC051023
CAGGTTGCCGCTGGCGAGCGTCAGCGAGCCGGCGCCGTTGATGTTGCCGCCGAGGGTCAGGTTGCCGGCGCCGTTGAGGGTCAGCGCGCCGTTGAGCTGCACTTGGTTGGCGAGCGTGCCGGTGAACGCGGGATTGAGCGAGGCCGGCCCGCCGACCAGGAACAGGCCGGTGCCGAGCGAGTTCGCCGTGCCCAGGGTCAGCCCGCCGCCGTTGAGGGCGAAGCCGCCGCTGAAGTTGTTGTTGCCGGCCAAAGTCAGCGTGCCGGCGCCGTTCTTGATCATGCCGCCGGTGCCGCTGACGGTGCCGCCCAGGGTGAGGTTGTTCGCGCCCTGCACGATCAGGCCGCCGGCGAGGTTGACGTTCTGCAGCAGCGCCAGCCCGCCGACGGAGGCCTCGATCGCGCCGCCGTTGCCGGTCAGCGTGCCGGTGCCGAACGACAGCGCGTTGTCGAAGATCGCGGTGCCGCCGTTGAGCGTGGCGCTGCCGCTGACCACCGCGCCCTGCAGGGTCCAGGTGCCGCTGTTGAGGGTGAGGTTTTCGAAGTTGAGGTATTGCAGCGCCGAGATCGTGCCGCTGCCGCCGCTGCCCGAACCGGGCCCGGCGACGGCGTTCTGCAGCACCAGGGTGTCGCTGCCGCCGAGGCCGGCGTCGACCGTGCCGCTGGTGGAGTAGTTCAGCACGCTCGGCGGAATCGAAGGCGTCGGGACGATCACGCCCGGCAGCGGCAACAGGCCGCCGTTGATGCTCGAACCGGTCACCGCGACGAAGGTGTTGCTGCCGCCCAAAGCGCCGAGCGAGACGCTGCCGTTGATGGTGCCGGAGTTGACGAAGACGTTGCCGCCCGCGCCCGGGCTGGAGAACGCGACCCGCCCGGTGATGGTGCCGGTGTTGGTGAAATTGACGTTGCCGCCGCCGTAGATGCCGACCGCGATCGAATTGATCGGGTCGAACAAACCCAGCGCGCTCATACCGATGCTGCCGGAGTTGGTGATCGTGGTGCTGCCGGTATTGGCCACCACCATCGCCGAGCCGAGCAGGCCGAAGGTGCCGTCGAAAGTGCCTTCGATCGAACCCTGATTGTCGATGACGACGTTGCCGCTGCCCGGCACGACCAGGTTGCCGACCGCC
>NZ_JBFBCE010000272.1:0-1122 GCF_040689595.1 Streptosporangium sp. NPDC051023
ATCACGACGTTCAAGGACGGCTCGGCCCACATCCGCGATGCGCTCGGCGGCTGGGCGGCCCGAATCGAGGTCGACGGCGGGGTGATCGTCGACGAAGAGGGAAAGACCTGATGCCGCCGATCGACGTCCGCCGCGAGCCGCAGCAGCCATCCCCCGCCCCTCCCGAAGCGGCGCGCAAGCCGAACCGGTTCATGCGCCCGGCGCTCGGGCTGCCGGTGCTGGCGATGTTCGCCCAGGCCGCGCCTGCGGCCTCTTTCGACGGCACCTGGCAGGCCTGCAAGCGCTACCAGGGCGAACTGTGGTGCGAGGGCCTGCAGCTGGAGCAGCGCGGCACGCAGATCCGCGGCGCGTGGAACTGGCGCGCCAGCAACACCGGCGGCATCAACCTGTTCAAAGGCCGGCTGGTCGGCGCGCGGGTCGAGTTCGATCCGGAAGGCTGCGTGATCGGCGCCGAGCGCTGCGAGCCGCGTACACCCTCGGAAGCGCCGAGCTACCTGCTGCGTTGCGGCGCGGAGCTGCACTGGGTCGGCGCCGACGTCACCAGCTGCCAGGGCAAGATCGACGAGGGCTCGCGCTACCGCCGGGTCGCGCGCGACAAGATCGACGTTGTGGATTTTTCGGCGTATCCGTTCTTCGACGACGGCAAGGCGCACCCTTCGTTCGATTGCGCCAAGGCCAAGACGCCGGTGGAACGCGGCATCTGCGCCGATCCCGTCGCCGCGCGCACCGATTCGGCGATCGCCCACCGCTACGCCGAACTGCTGCAGCGCTTCTCCGGCGAGCCCGCGCGGGGCCTGCGCGAGGACCAGCGCTACTTCATGACCATCCGCGACGCCGCCTATGAGAACGCCGCGCGCGGCGACCGCGCCAAGGTGCTGCGCGAGCAGCTCGACGGGCGGTTCAAGGAGCTCGATCGCGTGCGTGAATACCCGAGCAAGGGCTTGGTCGGCGATTGGAACAACTTCGCCGGCGGTCTGGAGATCCGCCGCAACGCCAAGGGCGAGTACGTGGTGCGCGGCAACGCCGCCCATCCGCTCGACGGGCGCTGGGTGTGCGACGCCGAAGTGTCCGGCCGCGGCAGCGACGAGCGCGTGGTCGCGCGCGCCGAAGGCGACTACGAAG
>NZ_JBFBCE010000273.1:0-1117 GCF_040689595.1 Streptosporangium sp. NPDC051023
GCATGGTCAAGCGCGTGCCGATCGGACCGTGCAGCTTCATCACTCCGTTCAATTTCCCGCTCAACCTGGTCGCGCACAAGGTCGCCCCGGCCATCGCCGCCGGCTGCCCGTTCGTGCTCAAGCCGGCGATCAAGACCCCGGTCGGCGCGCTGATCATGGCCGAGATCCTGGCCGAGACCGACTTGCCCGAAGGCGCGTTCTCGGTGCTGTGCTGCTCCAACGAAGACGCTTCGCTGCTGGTCGAGGACGAGCGGATCAAGCTGCTGAGCTTCACCGGCGGCCTGATCGGCTGGGATCTCAAGGCCCGCGCCGGCAAGAAGAAAGTCACCCTGGAACTGGGCGGCAACGCCGCCTGCATCGTCGATGCCGACCCCGGCGTCAGCCTGGACCACGTGGTCGAACGGCTGGTGTTCGGCGCGTATTACCAGAGCGGCCAGAGCTGCATCAGCGTGCAGCGCATCTACGCCCACGCCGATATCTACGACAAACTGCGCAAGAAGCTCAAGGCCGCGGTCGGCGCGCTGCGCATGGGCGATCCGCGCTCTGATACAACCTTCATCGGCCCGGTGGTCGACGAGCAGGCGGCGCAGCGCATCCAGGCCTGGATCGATGCCGCGCTCAAGGGCGGCGCCAAGCGCATCGCCGGCGGCGCGCGCCAGGGCACGATGATCCCGGCGACCTTGCTGGAGAACGTCGCCGACGACGCCGAGCTGTACCGCAAGGAGGCCTTCGGCCCGGTCGCGCTGATCGAACCGTTCGACGATTTCGACGCCGTGCTCGAGCGGGTCAACGACAGCGACTTCGGCCTGCAGGCCGGCGTGTTCACCGGCCGCCTCGACCACGCCATGCGCGCCTGGGACCGGCTCGACGTGGGCGGGGTGATCGTCGGCGACGTGCCGAGCTTCCGCGTCGACAACATGCCGTATGGCGGGGTCAAGGATTCGGGCCAGGGCCGCGAGGGCGTGCGTTATGCGATCGAGGATATGAGCGAGCAGCGGTTGTTGGTTATTCGCGATCCAACCGAAGCCCCGTAACCCCGGCCCCCTCCGAAGTCCGGGGCGCGCGAGCGGTTGAATTTGCATGGGAGCAGCATGAACTGCTCTCCTTTCTGTTGGAG
>NZ_JBFBCE010000274.1:0-1116 GCF_040689595.1 Streptosporangium sp. NPDC051023
CGGATCACCGCGCCGCAGGGGCCGGCCAGCAGGCGGTAGAGGATCTCGCGCATCGCCAGCGGGGCGAGCGCCTCGGCGTCGTCCGGCGTGTCGAGCAGCGACACCAGCCGGGTCGCGGCGTCGAGCAGCGGCGGCGTCATCTGCGCGAGGGTGAGGCCGGGCGCAGCGATGTTGCCGGTAACAGGTGGCGGGAATTTCAGCGCCAGTTCCGCGAGCGTGGACGGGTCGAGGTCGAGCTGCAAGCTCAGGTACGGATGCGCGCGCGAGGCTTCGATCACCGAGCCCATGACCGGCAGGCCGACCGAGGCGACCAGATAGTGCGCGGGGTCGTAATGGAACACGCTTTCGCCCAGGGTCGCGCGCTTGCGCCCCTGCGCGACGAAGCACACGGTCGGCTCGTAGATGACCGGCATCGGCAGGGTCGGCGTGGAGCATCGGATCAGCTTCACCCCGGCGATCGCGCTGGCGAAGCTGCCGTCGTGCGGCGCATGCCGCGCCAACGCGTCGCGGAACGGGCCGATGCCGACGGTGTCGGCGATGTCGGAACGGGCCATGCGCGCGGTTCCAGGGGCGGGCCGCCATCATCCGGCACTTCCGGACGATCGTGCAAGGATCGCGGAAAAGCCGGCTACCGGCGCCGCGGCCGACCTTTGAACAATGGACGTAGGCAAGGAACGACCTTCGCCGCTGCCGGCAAGCGCGCTGGCCAAGCCCGATGGCGCGCCCGGCACCTCCCACCACTTCGGAAGGCGATCATGACCATTCCCGCTTCGCTCGATCACTACCGCCTGCTCGGCCGCTCCGGCCTGCGCGTCTCGCCGCTGTCGCTGGGCGCGATGACCTTCGGCACCGACTGGGGCTGGGGCGCCGACGAAGCCGAGGCGCGGCGGATCTTCGACGCCTACCTCGAGCGCGGCGGCAATTTCATCGACACCGCCAACCAGTACACCGGCGGCACGTCCGAGCGCTTGGTCGGCAAGTTCGCCGAAGGCCGCCGCGACGAACTGGTGATCGCGACCAAGTACACGCTCACCGGCCGGCCCAAGGATCCCAACGCCGGCGGCAACCAGCGCAAGAGCATGGTGCGTTCGGTCGAGGACAGCCTGCGCCGGCTCG
>NZ_JBFBCE010000275.1:0-1105 GCF_040689595.1 Streptosporangium sp. NPDC051023
TCATGAAGACCTCAAGGGTTCGTGTCGGGTGGGTACGCCTCCATCCTGAGGAGCGCCACAGCGCGGATGGCGTCGCCGGCCTTGGCGCTGTCCATGGTGTCGCCGCGCTCGACCGGCAGGTAGGTGAAGACCGTGCCGGCGGAAATGCGCTGCAGGCCGTCGATGCGGATGTCGCTGACGGTGAACGAACCGGCCGGCGGCGTCTTGGCGCCGCCTCCCAGCGCGAACGGATCGGCGGACTGCGCCATCGCGGGAATCGCCGGGGCCGAGGTCATTGCCGTGGCAAGGGCGAGGGCGAGCAGGCGGCGATTAGGAATTCGCGTCATCATTACGTCCGTTGGGGGCTGGTTTGCCGCGCTAAGGCGCTGGCAGGGGGCGAAGCGGGCTGGGGAAGCGTGCTTGGAAAGGGCGTGGGCGAAGCGTAGGAGCGAGCGTCAGGCCGGCATTCAGCGCACCAGGTTGTTCAAGATGTCGTTGTAGAACGCCAGGCCCATGAGGCTCGCGATCAACGCCAGGCCGACGAAATGCCCGGCCGCCATGGCGCGCTCGCTGACCGGGCTGCCTTTAACAAGCTCGATAAGGTAATACAGCAGGTGTCCGCCGTCCAAGATCGGGATCGGCAGCAGGTTCAGGATGCCCAGGCTCAGCGACAGCATGGCCAGCAGCTGCAGGTACCAGGCCAGGCCGTTGTTGGCGTAGGCGTTGGCGGCGCGGCCGATGGTGACCGGGCCGGCCACGGTGTTCTGCAGCGAGACCCGGCCAGTGAAGGCGCGGCCGATCATCGCGTACAGCTCGCCGGCCTGGTGCCAGCTCTCGCGCAGGGCGGCCGGCACCGCGTCCAGCGGGCCGTAGCGCAGCACCGCGTCGCGCTTGGGCGCGGCCGGGGTCGCCGGTTCGATGCCGAAGCCCCAGAACTCCTTGCCGTCGCGCTGGAGCCGTGCCGGCTGGATTTCCAGTGCCAGGCGGTCGCCGTTGCGCTGGACTTCGATCATGGCCTTGCCGCCGCGCTGGCCGAGCCGGTCGATCGCGGCCGGCAGGTCGTTCCAGCTCGGGATCGGGTCGCCGTCCAGGGCGGTGATGCGGTCGCCTTCGGCCAGGATGCGCC
>NZ_JBFBCE010000276.1:0-1100 GCF_040689595.1 Streptosporangium sp. NPDC051023
AAACAGGCCACCGGCGCCAGCCCGGCCGACTGGCTGATCCAGGCGCGGGTCGAACGCGCGCGCGAACTGCTGGAAACCACCGACGCACCGCTGGAACGCATCGCCGGCGACGCCGGCTTCGGCAGCGCGATCACCATGCGCCACCACTTCCGCCGCAAGCTCGGCATCGGGCCGCGCGACTATCGCGAGCGCTTCGCGCGCGGATCGCGCTGAGGCGTGCGCGGGCGCTGCGTTACCATCCCGGCTCGTCTCAAGGAACGGGACCCGGATCATGGCCAAGCCGCCGCCCACCCGCTCGCTGCCTGCCCGCTGCTTGGTCGAATTCGAAGCCGGCAGCGACAACGCACTGATCGCCTTCGCCGTCGGCCCCGACCGCGCGGTGTACGCGCTGCACGCGCTCGGCGCCTACGCGCCCGGACGGCCGCCGCCGGCCTACCGAGTGCGCGCCTGGCTCGACGGCCAATGCCTGCTGGATACGCGCATCGACGACGAACCCCACATGCTCTATGCGCTGCAACCGCTGGGCGCCGACCTGCTGCTCCTGTCCGTCCCGCCCGGCAAGCCGGTCGGCGCCGCCAACGGCAAGGTGTATTCGCGCGAAGGCCGGCGGCTGCGCGAACTGGTCCTGGGCCACGGCATCGAACACCTGCAGACCACGCGCAAGGGCGCGATCTGGACCGCCTATTTCGACGAAGGCGTGTTCGGCGACGACCCGGTGTCCGCGCACGGGCTCGCCGCCTGGGACGCATCGGGCGAATCCACCTACCGCTTCCATCCCGACCTCGCCGGCCTGGACCACATCTGCGATTGCTACGCGCTCAACGTCGCCGACGATCGCGAAACCTGGGCGTACTACTACACCCAGTTCCCCTTGGTCCTGCTGCGCGATCGCCGGATCGTGCGCTATTGGAACGTGCCCATCGCGGGTGCGCACGCCTTCGCCGTACGCCGCGAGCACGCGCTGTTCACGGGCGGCTACGAGCAGCGCGACACGCTGACGCTGTTGCGGCTGGGCGAGAACGCGCACTGCGATGTCCTGGCCCGCTTCCGGCCCTGCGACGAGGACGGCGAAGCCTTGTCCGCGCACCGTTTCCACGGCC
>NZ_JBFBCE010000277.1:0-1099 GCF_040689595.1 Streptosporangium sp. NPDC051023
GCGGGCGCAGACCTCTTCGCCTACGCCACAGGTCGGGACAAGCGCCTGGCGCACTGGCGCAGCGTGGTGGCCTCGGCCTGCGAACAAAGCGGGCGCGCGACGGTGCCGGAGGTGGCTGCGCCGCTGGCGCTGGCGGCCGCGCTGGCGGCGCTGCCGGCGGGCGGGCTGCGGCTGATCCTGGATCCGGACGGCGAGCTGGGCTTCGCGACCCTGCAGGTGGACGCGGCCGCACCGGTGTTGTTGGCGATCGGGCCGGAAGGCGGCTGGTCGCCGCTGGACCGCGAACAACTGCGCGCGGCCGGATTCCACGGATTGCGGCTGGGGCCGCGCATCCTGCGCACCGAAACCGCGGGGCTGGCGGCAATCGCGGCTTTGCAGGCGCGGTTCGGCGATCTGGCTTGAGGTTACGACGGCGGCTGCGTCGGCAGCTGCATGGGCCGGGTCGCGCGCCGTCGCCGTATCGCCGTTCACCGCCACGCTGGCTAGATCGCACGCGAACCTGAGCGGTGCGCACGCAGCGCGAGGTCTTAAGACCCGCTGCGTTCCTTGTCCCGTCTCGCGACCGGTTGGCCGGCGGCCTCAACCCGCCGGCCAGGCGATGCGCACTTCGGTCGAGCGTCCCGGCACCGTCAGCAGCGACACCTGCGCGCGCAGGCCGCGCAAACGTTCGACCGCGTTCGGCAGGCCCAGGCCGCGCCCGCTCGCACCGCCGGCGTGCGGCGCGGTGGTGACGCCGGGTTCGAACACTTTCATGATCGCCTCGCGCTCGCTCAGCTGCCCCGCCTGCAGCGGAGTGAAGCCGCCGTCGCGGACCAGCGCCGCGCGCACCCGCACCACATTGATCCCGCGGCCGTCGTCGCGCGCGCAGAACAGCCAGCCTTCGCGCTCGCCGTAGCTGAGGCTCAGGCGCACCGCGCCGACCGGATCCTTGCCGACCCGGCGCCGCATCGGCATCGGCTCGATCCCGTGCAGCACCGCGTTGGCGACCAGTTCCATGCCTATATCGCGCAGCATCGCCGCCTGCGCGAGCGGCAGCCGCGCGAACGGCTCCAGCAAGGCCTCCACCCGCACCGCCTTGCCCTGATCGCCGGCGAGCCGG
>NZ_JBFBCE010000278.1:0-1096 GCF_040689595.1 Streptosporangium sp. NPDC051023
CCGGACCTGGTCGCCACCGACAACCCGCGCAATCCGCGCGATTACCTCTCGCGCCTGTATTTCGATTCGTGGGTCGCCGATCCGCGCGCGCTGCGTTATCTGCTCGACACCTGCGGCGTGTCGCGGGTGATGCTGGGCACCGACTATCCGTTCCCGCTCGGCGAGCAGACGCCCGGCGCCGGCATCGCCTCGCTGGAGCTGCCCGAGGCCGAGCAGGCGCGGCTGTACCACGGCACCGCGCTGGAATGGCTGGGCCTGCCGCTGTCGCGCTTCGCATGAGCCCGGCCACGCTGCACGCGCTGCTGCCGCTGGATCCGCAGGAACTGCTCGCCAGCCTGCGCGACTGGGCCGAGCGCATCGCCGACGACGGCGGCAAGGCCATCGACGATTACCTCGACCAGCGCGACCGCGAGCCCTTCGACGACCAGTGGATCCGCGCCGATGCCGCGCTACAGAGCCACAAGCAGCGCCTGGATGCGCAGCGGGTCCAGCGTGCGCAGGCCGAGTCCGCGCAACTGCGGCAGGCGGTGTTCGTCGCGGCGATGCAGGCCAGCGGCCACGCCGAACTGGCCGCGTATCTGGCCGACGATGCCGCCTTGATCTACGAGAATCAGGTGCTGAACCTGTGCTCGGATTGGATCGAGGCGCTGCATCGGCGTTACCGGTTCGCGCCCGACGAATCGCTCGACCCATCGTCCGCGTCGCGGGATTGAATCGGCGATGTCCGCCGCGCTCGCCTGCCTTTCATCCATCGCCTCGTCTTTCGCCGGAACGCCATGACCGAACCGCATACCCCCGCCCACGCCGCCGCGCTCGACGCCGCCGATCCGCTGCCCACGCTGCGCAGCGAGTTCCTGATCCCGCGCTACGGCGGCGAGGAGCAGGCCTATTTCGTCGGCAACTCGCTCGGCCTGCAGCCGCGCGGCGCGCGCGCGCACGTCGACGAAGTCATGGACAAGTGGGCGATGGAAGCGGTGGAAGGCCATTTCACCGGGCATGCGCAGTGGATGCCTTACCACGAGCTGGTGCGCGAGCCGCTGGCGCGTCTGGTCGGCGCGCTGCCGAGCGAAGTGGTGGCGATGAACTCGCTGACCGC
>NZ_JBFBCE010000279.1:0-1093 GCF_040689595.1 Streptosporangium sp. NPDC051023
GTGGGGTTGGTCACGACGACGTTGGATTGGCGGACGGCGTTGAGCATGTTCTGCTGCGACCATTCCTGATGCAACTGCCGGCGCCGGCTCTTCACGTGCGGGTCGCCCTCGTTCTCCTTGACCTCTTGCTGGATGTCGCGCCGGCTCATGCGCAACTGCTTGAGGTAGGAGAACTTCTGGTACCACACGTCGATGGCGGAGACGAAGAAAAACACGAAGATCGTCCACACCACGATCCGCACCAGGCCGTACCAGATGCCCGAGCCCATCGCCTCCGGCGGCGCGTAGGGCAGCAGCATCAGCTGGCCCAGCATCTTGTAGATCACGAACACGCCGATGCCGATCAGCGCCGCGCTCTTGATCACCGACTTGACCAGCTCGACCACGTTGTCGAGCGAGAACATCTTCTTGACGCCCTCGGCCGGGTTCATCTTGTCCATCGCCGGCTTGAGCTTGCCCAGCGCCAGGATCGGGCCGACCTGCAGGAATTCGACGATCGCGCCGAGGAACACCGCCATCGCCAGCAGCGGCAGGGTCAGCCACAGCAGGGTTTCGAAGGCCGAACCGCCGACCTCGCGCAGGGCGTCGCCGAAGGGCTGGTTGACCGCCTTGAGGCTGGTCTCGAACAGGCGGATCAGCTTGAGCCGCATGAAGTCCATCATCAGCCAGCCGCACACCACCCAGCCCAGCACCAGCACGGTGCTGGTGAGCTCCTTGCTCTTGGCGACATTGCCTTCCTTGCGCGCGTCGCGGATCTTTTTCTGGGTCGGCGGCTCGGTCTTGTCGGCGCCCTGGTCCTTCGCCATGCGCGGCCCTGCTGCGGGAAGGGCATCGAGGCTAGCACGCAGGCCACAGTGCGAAAGTGGCGGGTGTCAGCAATCGCCGCCGGGCCTGCGACAGGCAGCGGCGAGCGGCGCCTGAACGCGCGATGGGCACGCCCACCGCACCTAGGGTCGCCCCGAGTTGGCCGTTTCCGCGCCCCGGGGCTACATTGCGTCCATCCCCCAAACCGCGACCGCTCCCACCGCCCGCATGAGCACCATCGGCCCCGATTCGCGCATCGACCGCACTGGCCTGGACAGCCAGACGCTGG
>NZ_JBFBCE010000280.1:0-1085 GCF_040689595.1 Streptosporangium sp. NPDC051023
GGGTGAGCGTGGACAGTGCCGGAGTGGCCCGCCTGTTCCGCGACGGCGCCGACACGGGGGCGACCTGGGTCGTCCAGGACAGCAGGGTCGAGGGCAAGTCCGGCGATGCGGTGTCGGTGGACGAAGATGCGACGGTGGCCGTGGTCTCCGAGGAGATCGAAGACACCACCCGCGACTTCGTGCTCAAACGGCTCGCCCAGGAGTTCAAGGGCTTGCCGCTGGAGGATTTCGTCGTGCACTTGCTGCAATGCATGGGCTATCACGCCCGAAAGACGCGGGTGAACGAACCCAGCGTAGACGTGATCGCGCACAAGGACCATCTCGGCATCGAACCGCCGATCATCAAAGTGCAGGTCAAGAGCAGCTCCAGTACGGTGAGCGACAAGGACGTGTCCGCGCTGTACGGCAAACTCAGCCCCGGCGAGTACGGCCTGTTCGTCACTCTGGGCGGATACAGCCCGGCGTGCCGCAACTTCGAGCAGGGTAAGGGTAATCTGCGCCTGATAGACGGCGACGAGCTCGTGGATCTGATTTTCGTTCACTACGAACAGTTCGACGCGCGCCACAAGGGGCTGCTGCCGTTGCGCAGGATCTACGTGCCGCAAGTTCTCGACAACGGCTGAGCCCGCTCGCTTTCACTCCCCGCCGGCATACCCGAACTGCCGCCACGCCTCGAACACCACCACCGCCACCGTGTTCGACAGATTCAAACTGCGGTTGCCCGGCCGCATCGGCAGCCGCAAGCGTTGCTCCGGCGGCAGCGCGTCCAACACCTCTTGCGGTAGGCCGCGGGTTTCCGGGCCGAACAGGAAGGCGTCGCCGGCGGCGTAGCGCGGGGCGTCGAAGCGTTCGCGGCCGCGCGTGCTCAGCGCGAACAGGCGCGGGGCCGCGCCCTGCGCCGCGGCGATCGCGGACAGCGCGGCGTCGAGGCTGTCGTGCACTTTGAGGCTGGCGTACTCGTGGTAGTCCAGGCCGGCGCGCTTGAGCTGTTTGTCTTCCAGGGTGAAGCCCAGCGGCGCGATCAGGTGCAGGGCCGCGCCGGTGTTGGCGCACAGGCGGATGACGTTGCCGGTGTTGGGCGGAAT
>NZ_JBFBCE010000281.1:0-1082 GCF_040689595.1 Streptosporangium sp. NPDC051023
TGCGGTTCGTAGATGCGCTCGACCTGCCATTGCTGCGGGATGTGCTCGCGGCTTTCCCAGAAACCGACCGCCAACCCGGCCAGATAGGCCGCGCCGAGCGCGGTGGTTTCGTTGACCTGCGGGCGTTGCAGCGCGACGTTGAGGATGTCGGCCTGGAACTGCGCGGTGAAGTCGTTGGCGATGGCGCCGCCGTCGGCGCGCAGCGAGGTCAGTTCGATGCCGGCGTCGGCCTGCATCGCGCTGAGCACGTCGCGGGTCTGGTAGGCCAGGGATTCGAGCACGGCGCGGATGAAATGTTCCTTGCTGGTGCCGCGGGTCAGGCCGAACGCCGCGCCGCGCACGTCGCTGCGCCAGTACGGCGCGCCCAGGCCGACGAAGGCTGGGACGAAATAGACGCCGTCGGTGGAACGCGCGCGTTCGGCGTAGGCCTGCGAATCGCTGGCTTTGCCGAGCATGCGCAAGCCGTCGCGCAGCCATTGCACCGCCGAGCCGGCGACGAAGATGCTGCCTTCCAGCGCGTACTCGACCTTGCCGTCCACGCCCCAGGCGATGGTGGTGAGCAGGCCGTTGTCGGAGCGCACCGCCTTCTCGCCGGTGTTCATGAGCAGGAAGCAGCCGGTGCCGTAGGTGTTCTTGGCCATGCCGGCCTCGAAGCAGGCCTGGCCGAACAGCGCCGCCTGCTGGTCGCCGGCGACGCCGCAGATCGGCACCGAGTTGTTGAAGAAGTGGCGCGCGCCGGTATGGGCGTAGACCTCGCTGCTGGAGCGCACCTCGGGCAGCATCGAGGCCGGCACGCCGAGCATCTCCAGCAGTTCCGGACACCACTGGCGCTTGTGGATGTCGTACATCAATGTGCGCGAGGCGTTGGAGTAGTCGGTGACGTGGGCCTTGTTCTCCGACAGGTTCCAGATCAGCCAGGTGTCGATGGTGCCGAACAGCAGGTCGCCGCGCTCGGCCTTGGCCCGCGCGCCTTCGACGTTGTCGAGGACCGGGCCGATCAGTTGCTGGATGACCAGGGGTGGCGGCAGGCTGCGGATGCGTCCCATGGCCATCTCCTCGGCCACCCACGTGCCCAGCCCGGC
>NZ_JBFBCE010000282.1:0-1081 GCF_040689595.1 Streptosporangium sp. NPDC051023
GCTCCAGCCGCCGGACACCTCCTTCATCGTCGTACAGGGCACCGGCGACTCACTGACCGAGCTGGCCAAGGATCCCAGGGTGGCCGATCACGAACAAAGCATCCGCGGCCTGATCGGCCGCAGCCCGCGCGTTGATTTCCGCATGCGCCACGCGCTCAACGGCATGGTCGCCGAACTGAGCCAGAGCGAGGCCGACCGCATCGCCCAGCTCGCCGAAGTGCGCTTCGTCGAGCCGTACATGGAATACAAGCAGGCCACCGATGTCGGCCCGACCCTGATCGGCGCGCCGGCGTTGTGGAACGCCGCCCCGACCGGGTTCCGCGGCGAAGGCATGGTGGTCGGCATCATCGATTCGGGCATCAACTTCGGCAGCCCGGCGTTCGCCGCCGTCGACGACACCGGCTACCACCACGTCAATCCGCTCGGCGCCGGCACGTACCTGGGCACCTGCGCGCCCGGCGGCGTCGACGAAGGCCGCTGCAACGACAAGCTGATCGGCGGCTACGACTTCGTCTGCAACGCGCCGGGCAACCAGTGCGGCGTGGCCGACATCCGCGAGGAGCCGGGCTTCGGCGACACCAACAGCCACGGCAGCCACGTCGCCTCGACCACCGCCGGCAACGCCTGGACCGCGACCTACCGCGGCCACAGCCTGCGCATTTCCGGCGTCGCCCCGCGCGCGAACATCATCGCCTACGACGCCTGCTACACCGAGATCTCCACCGGCCGCGGCCTGTGCCCGAACGTGTCGACGGTGCGCTCGATCGACCAGGCCATCGCCGACGGCGTGGTCGACGTCATCAACTACTCGATCGGCGGCGGCTCCAACCCGTGGACGGAAGCGACCTCGCTGTCGTTCCTCAACGCCACCGACGCCGGCATCTACGTCGCCGCGGCCGCGGGCAACGACGGCCCGGCCTCGTACACCAGCGATCACCTCGAACCGTGGGTCGCCACCACCGCCGCGTCGCAGCACGGTCGCGGCACCTTCGCCTGGGTGTTGTCGGTGTCCGGCCCGGGCGCCGTGCCCGGCGATCTGCAGGCCATCGAGCTGACCGAAGGCAGCGGCGGCACGCCGTTC
>NZ_JBFBCE010000283.1:0-1073 GCF_040689595.1 Streptosporangium sp. NPDC051023
GCCCCCGCCGACCCCCATCACCATCAGGCCGGAGATGAACAGGCCGTAACCGGAGCCCCCGGCCCACGATGGGCCGGGGGCGGGGGCGATTCCGGCCCCGTTGTTCTCGCGGGCCGGCCACCGTGTTCCCCCGCCCCGGCGACTCATGAGGCCCGGGCGAGACAGCACCCCCGGAAAGACGTCGGGAGACACTCAACAGCCCTTTGCTCACCGTCCGCAACCGGTTCCGCGCACTCCATCACTCATCACCATCTGTGATGAATTTGTTACTTAATGAGAGGTTCCCGGCGGGTCCTCAATCCGGCTGGCGACCCCTGCCAAGGGGACCACGTTCGGAGTGTCCGAAACTGGCCACACCTACAGAAAAGTCAATGTGCCGGGCCGTTGTCATCGCCCCCTCGCGGGCGGAGACTGGCCCCTGGCGGGCACCTACCCCTCCGTGCCCTATCGGTTGCGAATTGTGAAGGAGAGCGCATTCACGCCACCTCCATCGCCTGCGTGCGGGCGTGCCGACAAGCAGCACCGCGCGTCAGGCGCACTACTTGCTGATCGCTGATCGACGGTCTCGCTAGACGAGCCGTCCGGCTCAGCGCTCGGGGCCCATCACCTGCGAGCCAGCGTTACCGCATGCCTTCTGGGGCACGGCAGGCCGGTGGCCGCGGGCCTGCCAAATCTTGTCCCCGCCTCGGGGAGCGGGCACAGCTCGGTCTCATCCATCACAGGGAGTCGCCGTGCCACCGAACAGCGCGTCGCCGGCGACTCCGTCCTACAGGTCAACACCGCCCCCTCGGCCAACATCCTGCTGTGCACCGAAGCCTGGGCACCGTCTCCAGCGTCACCTCCCTGACCACCTTGACGTTAAACCGCCACCGCCATCTCGTCCGTTTCGGGCACCCGGCACTCGCGGCTGCAGATCTTCACCTGGTTCGGCGGCGTCGCGGCGTTTTTGATCCTGCTGCTGTCGTCGAAAGCGTCGAATCGAGCGGCTCGACGCGCCCCACCCGAGAGGATCCCATGACCACCCTGACCACCCCGGTTTCCAGCCTCACCGCGACCGAGATCGAGCGGACCGC
>NZ_JBFBCE010000284.1:0-1071 GCF_040689595.1 Streptosporangium sp. NPDC051023
AGGCCGTACATGGTGTCGTCGGTGGTGCCGTCGGTGCCGTAAAGCTCGTTGGACTGCTGCGGCCGGTAGCCATTGAAATAGGCCATGCGCCGGCCGAAGGTCTGCAGCGCGTTGCGGTTCGGCGCCGGGTTGACGGTATCGCCCCACGACCACAGCACCAGGTCGGCGGCGCTGTGGATGTCGATGAACACGCCCTGGTAGTCCTCGGGCGCCGGCGTGGAAACGTCGTCGCTGCGACGGTCGGGGAAGATGCCGCCGGTGTAAACGCCGTTGCTGCCGCGGGTGCCGGCGACCAGGCGCATCAGGGCCTGGGTTTCCGGGTCCGAAGTCGGCGTGGGCCCGCGGTAGGTTTCCGCGCACTGGTTGCCGCTGGAGCCGCCGGAGACGGTGTTCCAGTGATACGGGAAATTGCGATTGAGGTCGGTGCCGAAGCTGCTGGCGCTGCAGCTGCCGCCGTTGCTGTTGTTGACGTTCTTGCGCCACGACGAGCCGGCCTCGGCCTTCTTGCGTCCGTCGGGATTGGCGTTGAGCACCAGCTGGAAGGCGAAGTTGTCGAGCAGCCAGGTCGCTTCGGCGTCGGTGCCGTAGCCGTTGACCAGGCCTTCGGCGAAACGGGTGACCAGTTCGGCCGGCGCGTACTCGCGCGCGTGGATCGAACCGAACAGCACCAGCGTGGGCTTGTTCGGCAGCGCCGCGTCGGTGGCCGAGTTGGTGATCTTGAACACCTTGAGGTCGTAGCCGGTGCTGGCGTTCTGGGTCTTCTGCCAGCTCGGGCCGATGACGCGCACGCTGGACAGGTTCGGCTTGCTCGCGGCCAGCTGATCCATGGTCTGGTAGGTCTCTTCGACCGTGCGGAAGCAGGTGTAGCCGGGAATGCTCTTGGTCCCGTCGAGCGAAGACTTCAGCGCGCTCTGCAGGCGCTGGAACTGCGCGGTGGAGGCCTGATCGACCTCGTACTTGAAGCCCGCCGCACGCAAAGCGGCCAGGTCTTCGGGCATGGCCTCGACCTTCACCGTCTTGGCCTGACGGTCGACGATCAGATGCTGGAAGCGCGAGGCGATGCGTTGCAGC
>NZ_JBFBCE010000285.1:0-1065 GCF_040689595.1 Streptosporangium sp. NPDC051023
GCCGGCGATGGTGGTGTCGTTGTTGCACACCAACTGGGCCTTGGTGTAGTTGAAGCCGCTCGGCACCACCGCGCCTTCGGAAGCCAGGTAGAACACGCGGTTGAGCACGCCGGAGGTGAAGTGCGGATCATAGGTGCCGCCCTGGCCGGTCTGCGAAGCGGTGAAGCCGCCGGACGGGTAGCACACCTTCGAACGGCCGTCGGCGTCCTGCTTGAACAGGATGCGCAGCGCGCTGGTGCCGTTGGGGTTGTTCTTGACCAGCTTCTCGCCCATCAGGTAATCGCCCGGGTCGTTCGGGTTGTTGGCGCTGAACTCGACCAGGGTGCCGAAGATGTCGGAGATGCCTTCGTTGATGCCGCCGGCGTCCTTGACGTTGTAGTACCCCAGCTTGGCGGTGGCGCCGGTGATGCCGTGGGTCATTTCGTGGCCGGCCACGTCGATGGCGACGAGCGGGTTGTAGGTGCTGCCGTCGCCGTCGCCGTAGGCCATGTACTTGACCGTGCCGCCGTTGTCGTACCAGAAGGCGTTGACATAGTTGGTGCCGACATGGACAACGCTGCGCACGCCCTTGCCGTCGTTGAAGATGCCGCTGCGGCCATGCACGTTCTTGAAGTAATCCCAGGTGACCGCGACGCCGTAGTGGGCGTCGGTGGCGGCGGTGGCGCGGTCGGACATGGCGTTGTTGCCCCAGACGTTGTCCGCGTCGGTGAACAGCGTCGCGTTGGGATAGCCGCCGGAGAAGTTGTTGGACGAGGCGTTGTTGGCGTCGAGGGTCGAACCGCCGCCGCGATTGGGATCGATCAGGCGGAAGCCGCTGGCGGTGGAGTCGGTGACGATGCCGACGTTACCGTAGATCAGGCTCTTGCCGGTACCGTTGGCGGCCGCGGTCTGGACCCGGTCTTCGGTGTGCAGCAGCGCGCCGGTGCCGGCGTCCACGTAATAGGTAAGGTGGCCCGGTGCCTGATCGTTGCGGCGATCGCCGCGCAGCTCCATCTGGTAGGCCAGGGTCGGCGCGGTGCCCAGATCGGAAGAGCACACCACAGAACTCCAGTCACGACAAATATC
>NZ_JBFBCE010000286.1:0-1064 GCF_040689595.1 Streptosporangium sp. NPDC051023
CTGCGCGGCGAGCGCGGCGGCGCCGAGCAGGCCGGGCTGCGGGTGGGTCACCGCCAGGGTCGGCACCCGCGCCATCGTCGGCGAGAACCGGCCCTTGTGTTCGAAGCGCTGGCGGAAGCCGGAGTGGGCCAGCCACGGCATCAGCTTGGGCACCAGGCCGCCCGGCAGGAACACGCCGTCCCAGGCGCCCAGGGTCAGCACCAGGTCGCCGGCGGCGGCGCCGAACACCGCGCAGAACACGTCGATCGCGCGCAGGCAGCGCACGTCGCCTTCGCGCGCCATCGCGGTGATGTCCTGCGGCTGCAAGGGGCCGGGGTCTTCGCCGGCGATCTGGCTCAGCGCGCGGTGCAGGTTGACCAGGCCGCTGCCGCTGATCAGCCGCTCGTTCGACACCCGCCCGAATTCCCCCGACAGGCGCTTGAGGATGTCGATCTCCTCGGGATTGTTCGGCGCGAAGCTGACGTGGCCGCCTTCGGTCTGCAGCGGATAGAAGCGGCCGTCGCGGCGCAGCAGCGCGCCCACGCCCAGGCCGGTGCCGGGGCCGATGATGGCGTAGGTGCGGTCGCCGCTGTCGTTCCAGCCGTTCCAGCGCACGCCGCCGACCGGCACCACGTCGCCGGTGCCGAGCAGCGACACCGCCATCGCCTGCGCGGCGAAATCGTTGATCAGCGCGATCCGCGGCGTGCCCAGCGCCGAGCCGATCTCCGGTGCGCGGATCTGCCAGGGATGGTTGGTGATGCGCGCTTCCTCGAAACGCACCCGCCCGGCCACGGCGAACACCGCGGCATCGGCGCGTTCGCCCAGTTCGTCGAGGAAATGCCGCGCGGCCTCGGCTGCGCTGGCGAAGTCGGCGGCCGCGTATTCGCGCACGCTCTCGTGCAGCAGCCGCTCGCCGCGCGCCAGTTCGGCGATGGCGAAGCGCGCGTTTGTGCCGCCGATGTCGCTGACCAGCACGCGCATCAGCGCACCTGCGCGGCGGCGGGTTCGAACCGCAGCGTCGCCGGCTCCGGCGCGCCCGACACCGCTTCGAGCACCAATGTGTTGCGCCCGCGCTGCAGCGCCGC
>NZ_JBFBCE010000287.1:0-1059 GCF_040689595.1 Streptosporangium sp. NPDC051023
GCGCAGCACCTGCACCAATGGTCGGAACTCGTTGCTCATGCCGGGCTCCCTGGATCCCTAGGTTCGGCGTGGATGGACCGGGTCAACGCGAGAGCTTGGCCAGCCGCTCCATCGCCACGCGCACGCTGTAGGACAGGCGCGAGATGGCGCGGGCGAGCTTGCCGATCTCGTCCTTGAGTTCGGTTTCCTCGATGGTGTGGCCCCACTTGCCCACGCTGAGTTCCTCGGCCACCACGGTCAGGTGCTGGATCGGCTTGAGCACGCGGCTCCAGATCAGCGCCCACTGCAGGCCCAGGATCAGCGCGCACACCAGCAGGCCGATGCCGCCGATCCACAGCGACTGGCGCGCGATCGCCTTGTCCACGTCGCTCTTGGGATAGGCCGAGACCAGGCTGAAGCCCCAACCCGGCACTTCCTGGCGGCTGATCACCCAATTGCCCGGATTCTCATGGGCGATGCGTGTGATTTCGGCCGGATCGGCGGTGGCGCCGGTCTTGGAGTGGAAGCGCAGCTTGTCCTTGCTGTCGAACACGGCGATGAAGCCCGAGTCGAGCACCTGGCTGCCGTCGACGACTTCGGCCAGCGCGTTGAGGTCGGTCTTGTAGCCCACGTACCACACGCCGATCGCGCGCTGCGCATCGCTGTCGGCGAAGATCGGCTCGTAGCCGGTGACGTAGGGCGTGCCGAGGATGTCGACCACGCCGTAGAAGTTCTCGCCCTTGCGCATGCGCCCGATCACCTGGCCGAGCGGATCGAGCTGGGTGCCGATGGCGCGGCTGCCGTCGTCCTTGCGCACGTTGGTGGCCACGCGCACGAAGTCTTCGCCGTCGCGCGCGAACAAGGTCGCGGTGCCTTGGGCGATGGCGGTGACGCCGTCGACCAGGGCGAAGTTGTTGGCCTGCGACACGCCGCCGAGCACGAGGTCGTTGGTGGCGCGTCCGCCGACGGTGACGCGGCCGCCGAGGCTGGCCGTGCCGAGCCGGCGGCCTTCGCTGCGCAGCAGGCGCATGGCGTCGTGGGTGCGGTCGAGCATCACCGAGCGGGTGACCGAGAACAGGC
>NZ_JBFBCE010000288.1:0-1056 GCF_040689595.1 Streptosporangium sp. NPDC051023
AGGTGTAGCCGCTCGGCAGCGCGTCGTTGACCGCCACTGCGGCGGCGTCGGACGGGCCGTTGTTGCTGACCGCGATGGTGAAGGTGACGTTGGTGCCCACCACCGGCGTCGCGCTCGACGCGGTCTTGACCACGGCCAGATCGGCCGACGCCACCGGCGTCGGCGTATTGGTCGCGGTGTTGTTGCCCGGGGTCGGGTCGCTGGTGCTCGACGTCGCCGTCGCGGTGTTGGCGTAGTTGCCCGTCGCCAGCACGGTCGCGGTGATCGTCAGCGTCGCGCTGGCGCCGTTGGTCAGGTTGCCGACCGCCCACACACCGGTGCCGGCGTTATAGGTGCCCGTGCTCGGGTTGGCCGAGACGAAGGTGTAGCCAGTCGGCAGTTGGTCGTTGACGTTGACGCCCGCAGCACCGGACGGACCGTTGTTGGTCACGGTCACGGTGAAGGTGACGTTGGTGCCCACGGTCGGGGTCGCGCTCGACGCGGTCTTGGTCACCGCCAGGTCGGCCGAAGCCACCGGCGTCGGCGTGCTGGTCGAGGTGTTGTTGCCCGGCGTCGGGTCGCTCGTGGTCGAGGTCGCCGTCGCGGTGTTCGCGTACGGGCCGGTCGGCAGCACGGTGGCGACGATCTGCAGGGTCTCGCTGCCGCCGTTGGCCAGCGCGCCCACCGCCCACACGCCGGTGCCGGCGTTGTAGGTGCCCACGCTCGGCGTGGCCGAGACGAAGGTGTAGCCGGCCGGCAGCTGGTCGTTGACGTTGACGCCCGCGGCGGCGGACGGACCGTTGTTGGTCAGCGTGATGGTGAAGGTGACGTTGGTGCCGACCGTCGGCGTCGCGCTCGACGCGGTCTTGACCACGGCCAGATCCGCCGAAGCCACCGGCACCGGGGTATTGGTCGCAGTGTTGTTGCCCGGCGTCGGATCGCTGGTGGTCGAGGTCGCCGTCGCGGTGTTGACGTAGCTGCCCGTCGCACGCACGGTGGCGACGATCTGCAGCGTGGCGCTGGCACCGTTGGCCAGGGTGCCGATCGCCCACACGCCGGTGCCAGCGACCAAGGTGC
>NZ_JBFBCE010000289.1:0-1055 GCF_040689595.1 Streptosporangium sp. NPDC051023
GAGCCGTCCAGCTGTTCGACCTCGTAGGACGTCCGCACCGTGTTGGTGCCGCTTCGGGAATCATCGGCAGGTAGATGGTGACGCGGTCGCCCTTGGCCACGCCGAGGTTGCGCAGCGCATTGGCCAGGCGGCATACGCGCGCGTGCAGCTCGCGATAGGTGATGGGTTCGGCCGGCTGATTCGGATCGTCGCGCTCGAACAACAGCGCGGTCTTGTCGCCGCGCTCGGCGAGGTGGCGGTCCAGGCAGTTGACGCTGACGTTGAGCTCGCCGTCCTCGTACCACTTGATGCGGAAGTCGCCCAGGTCGTAGCTGACGTTGCTGATCTTGCTCGGCGGCTTGAACCAGTCCAGGCGCTGGGCGATGCGGCCCCAGAAGCCGTCCGGATCGCGCACCGACTCGGCGTACTGGCGCTCATATTCCTCGCGCGTGTAGCGCGACTGGGCGGCGAACGCCGGGTCGACGGGATGGACGCTGGCGGGGTTGCTCATGGGGGCTCCGTGCGGTGTGCCGTGGCTGCGTGGGGTCGGACGCGGACCTGCGAGGATAACGGACGGCCGACGCCGTTTCGCCCTCCGCGCAGGTCCGCTCGCGGTCCACGCAGTGTGCCGCAGCGCAACAACGCCGGCGCCCCCGCGGCGTTAGACGATGGTCGTAAGCCGCGCAGACAGGCGTCGTTTTTCGACCAATGGCGAATGGTGGCGCCGGCGCGGCGGCGCGCAGGCTGGCCTCGGCCGCACGTTCCGGGCGGCGTTCCTCGGGAGGGAATCACGATGTTGTCTAGCCTGCTCACACGCGGCGCGGGGGCGCACGCCAGGGCCCATGCAGAACCGGCGCGCACGCGCGGCCGTTCGCTGCTGGCCGCTTCGGTGTTGCTTGCGCTGCTGCTGCCCGGCCATGCCCTGGCCCAGACCGCCAAGGAAAAAGAACTGGAAGCGCGCGTAGCCGAACTGGAGCGCATCCAGAAGGCCGCGGTCGCCTTCCTCGGCGCCAAGTGATGGCCCCGGCCCGTGACTGGGCGGTCAGGATCGCGACCCTCGCCGTCCTGCTGCTGAT
>NZ_JBFBCE010000290.1:0-1054 GCF_040689595.1 Streptosporangium sp. NPDC051023
GTGACCTGCAGGACCTGCTGGCGCGGGAGGCGGACCGGTGACCGGCCTGATCTTCGGCGTCGCGGTGTTGGTGGGCGGTCTCCTGGCCGCCCACCAGGGCCCCGCCGAGAACGACCCCAACCGCGTGTTCGCCGACCCCGACCTCGTGCTCGGGGGACGGCTGACCATCGCGCTCCACGACGAGGCGGAGCGGCTCGCCAAGGCTTCCGAGGAGGCCGCTGATGCTCGCTGAGATCGCGTCTCAGGCCGCACGCCTGGCACGGCACGCCGACTGTTTGGAGCGCGCTGCTCGAGACCCGCAGGCCTTGTCTGAGCCTCGTGTAGCGGCTCGCCTGCTGTTGATGGCTGGTGCTGCCCGTACGGCTGCGGCCCTCGCGGGACGTTCCGGAACGGTTCCGAACACTGCTGAACACGCTGAAGCGGCGGTGAACAGATGACCGCCCCCACGATCAACCAGCTCCGCGAACACCGCCTCAAGGAAGGTCTGAGCCTCCGGGAAGCGGGTGAGCGGATGGGCATCCATGGCTCCACCGTTGGGTCATGGGAGTCGGGTCGTCACCAGGCCAGCCCGGAGCGGCTCCAGGAGTACGCGGACATGCTCGGCTGGCGGGACGAACTACGCAGGCCGCCGAGAACGGTTAACCGCGGCGCCTCTGCTCCCACCACCGACTGGCAGGAGCGGGCGGATTGCCGAGGCGTGGACCCGAAGCTGTTTTTCTCCAGCGACACCACCCTCCAGGAGCAGGCCAAGGCTCTCTGCCGGGCGTGCCCCGTGATTGAGGAGTGCTTGGACTGGGCTCTGGCGTGGGGCTCGGCGCAGCTCGGTATCGCCGGAGGCCTGACCGAGGAGGAGCGCCGCGGTTACCGGCGCAACCTGAACCGGCGGGCCCAGCGGGAGGCATCGTGACGCGCCCGCATGGAGACCGCACCCGGTACCTGCATGGCCCCGACGAGCATGACCAGCCGGGGGCGGGTTGCCGGTGCGCGAAGTGCCGTAAGGCTGCGACACGGTACCGGGCCCAGCAGCGGGTCGCGGCCATCCTTGGTACTCACC
>NZ_JBFBCE010000291.1:0-1054 GCF_040689595.1 Streptosporangium sp. NPDC051023
GCCGTCGGCGGTGACGACCAGGGCGTGACCTTCGTTGTCGTAGGCGGTGGTGGTGACCACGTCGCGCACGGCGTCGACGAACACCCGCTTGCCCTCGACGATGTCGAGGTACTGGTAATGGCGCTGTACGGTCTCGCTGGTCTTGCGGCCGAGGGCGTCGTAGCCGTAGCGGACGGTGCGGTCGAAGCCCGATTCGATGTCGCCGGCGGGCGGCAGGGCCCAGTGCAGGCCTCTCCAATCGTATTCAATCTCGGCCTGGCGCGCGTGCTCGGTCTGGGTCAGCACTTCGCCGGCGGCGCTGTAGGACCAGGTGGTCGCGTAGCGCATCGGGTCGATCGTGGCGACGCGGCGGCCGGCCTTGTCGTAGAAGTGGTGGGTGAACGCGTACGTACCGCTGTCCCAGCTGGAATCGCGCGGATCGCGTTCGGCGCCTTCAGGCCGGTCCCCCGACAGGAACACGCGCTCGAACACCAGTTCGCCGAACGCGTTGTAGCCGAAATCGGTGAGGCGCGTGTCGCCGGCCTGCGATATCTGCGTCTTGTTGCCGCGGTTGTCGTAGCGGGTGGTCAGGACGCGGTCGTACTCCGACGGCAGCAGCAGTTGCTCGAAGGTTTCGCGCTCCAGCGGCTGGCCGGGCACGATGTCGACCACGGCCGCGTAGCGGCGCATCTCGATCTGCTCGCCGTGGGCGTTGTACTTGTAGCCGGTGACGTTGCGTTCCTGGTCGATCTCGTAGACCACGCGGCCGACCAGATCGTAGATCTTGTGGCTGTAGTTGCCGCGCACGTCCTTTTGCACGACCGCGCGGCCGAGCACGTCGTAGCCGATCTCCACGGTGGGGCGGATGCCGGTGGCGACGAAGTTGCCGTTCGCGTCGAGGCGCCCGGCGTCCGGGAAGATCGTCTTGATCTGGTTGCCGCGGTTGTCGTAGACGTATTCGGTGGTGCGCGGCCGCGCGGAATCGGCGTCCTCGCTGCGGCTGAGCACGTTGCCGAGCGCGTCGTAGACGGTGCGGGCGACGACGGCGCGGGTCGCCACGGCAACGTTGCCGGCG
>NZ_JBFBCE010000292.1:0-1051 GCF_040689595.1 Streptosporangium sp. NPDC051023
GAGATCGGCGACAGCACCTTGCTGACCAACAAGTTCCTCGACCGCAACTTCATCGCCGATGCCGACAGCCCGGCGTTCAAGGTGATGAGCGAGATGCGCATCCTGTTCGAGGATCTCAATCCGTCCAAGGAAGGCGACCTGCTAGCCGCGCACAAGCTGCTCGGGCTGATCCCGTTCGGCAACAAGCTGCGCGCCTATCTGCAGCGCTTCGACTCGGCCGGCGACTCGATCCGCAAGACCATCGACAGCCTCTACGCGGTGCAGGACGAACTGGCGCGCGACGACCAGGCGCTGTACGCGACCATGCAGAAGCTGCTGGAAGCGCTGACCCGACTCAAGGCCGCCGACGTGTTCGCCGAGCAGCTCGACGGCAAGCTCAGCGCGGTGCTGGATTCGCTCAAGGCGTCCGACCCGGCGCGGGCCAAGGCGGTGGAGCAGGAAGTGCTGTTCTACGTGCGCCAGGCCAGCGTCGACATCAAGACCCAGATCCTGGTCTGCATCAACGGCTACAAGATGCTCGAAGGCCTGCGCAAGACCGGGCGCGAGCTGCGCAACGGCTGCGACCGCATGGCCACCATCGGCATGTCCAGCCTGTCGATCGCCGCGACCCTGGCGCGCGCACAGGGCTATCAGTTGCAGGTGATGGATGCGCTCAAGTCGTCCTCGCGCGCGATCGAGGGCCTGATTGCCTCGACCACGTCCCAGTTCGGCCAGCACGTCGACCGCGTCGCCGAGTTCCAGAGCAATCCGCTGATCGGCGTGCAGACCTTGCAGAACGCCTTCGACACCACCTTCGCCGCGCTCGACCGCATGGACGAGTTCCGCAGCAAGGCGATCGGCGCGATGGGCAGCAACATCGAACAGTTGCGCGGCCTGATCGCCAAGGGCGAGGCGCGCATGAACCGCGAACGCGAGGCGGTGGCGGCGGTGCAGCACAGCATCGCCGCGCCGTCGGGCCCCGTGTCGCTGTAACCCGGCCGCGCTTCCCCCAATGAGCCCACACCCTCCCCGATCCGTCATTCCGGCGAAAGCCGGAACCCATTTTGATCTT
>NZ_JBFBCE010000293.1:0-1048 GCF_040689595.1 Streptosporangium sp. NPDC051023
GCGTGTCCCCGCCCGTGCTCATCGGCCGATCACCGTTCCCTCGCCTCCCTCGCCCGGCGCGCCGGTTGACGAAATTCACCACCGGGGTGTCGTCGCCCTTGGCGTCGACGCCGCTGTCGCCGCCGGCGGACAGGCCCTCGTCGTCCTTGCCGACTTCCAGGGTGTCCAGGCCCTCGCCGTCGCCGGTGGCGTCGCTAAGGGTGTCGTTGGTGTCCATCCAGCGGTCGAGCGTGGACTTGATCAGGTCCTCGTCGACCAGGATCGCCTCGATCACCAGGTTGGTCTGGAACTTGATCTCGTCGAGCGCGCGGCTGTTGGTCGGGTCGGCCAGGCCGATGAACAGCTTGTTGCCGCGCTTGAACAGGGGCAGGGCGTTGTGCTTGCGGACCAGTTCTTCGCTGATCAGGCGCGAGGCCGACTGGGTCGGGTCCATCGCCGAGGCGTCGAAGAGCGGCACGCCGAACTCGATGGAGTTGGCGGCGGCGAGCTGGGCCGAGGTGGCCAGGCGGTTCTCAGCCAGGTATGACGCCAGCGGCTTGCGCTCGGCGCTGGCCGCGGCCATGGCTTCGCGGGCCTTGACCTCGTCCAGGGCGCCATCCATGACCAAACGCCGGGCAATGCCGGTGATTCCCACCAGGTTGGCAGTAGCGGTGGACATCTCAGCCCTCAGTTTTCCCCACCCTGACTTTACCGCAATCTCAGGCCGTGGCGAGGGGAACGGCGTCGCTATTCTGCGGTCGGCCCGTGTCGGGTCCAACTGCGACAATGTATACTCCGCCACGGGGCGGTGGCATGTCTATTTCTATCGTTTTGCCGGCCAACAACGAGTCGGAGGGGCTGCGCCGTACCTTGCCGGCCCTGCGTGCGGCGCTGCCGGACGCGGAGATCATCGTGCTGGCCGTCGGCGTCCATGAACACGATCACCTCGCCGCGCGGGGCGCGGGGGCCGCGCGTGTTGGCCGCGCCGGTGGCCCACGCATAAGGCGGGCGCACCCCCGTGGCGCCGAGCCCCGGAGGGCCTGGGGCGGGGTGGGGGGTGGGGGCGGCG
>NZ_JBFBCE010000294.1:0-1040 GCF_040689595.1 Streptosporangium sp. NPDC051023
CGGCAACGTGCGCAACGCGCTGTCCACCGACGCTTCGACCATCGACAACACCTGCAACTACGTCGGCACGATGAACGGAACTTCGGCGGCCGCGCCGACCGTCTCCGGCGTCGCCGCGCTGATGCTGCAGGCCAATCCGAAGCTGAGCTTTCGCGATGTGCGCTACATCCTGGCCACCACCGCGCGCCAGCTCGATCCGGGCCAGCCGGCGGCGGTGCACGCCAACGGCACGGTGCTGGTTCCGGGCTGGACCCGCAACGCGGCCGGGCGCTCCTTCAGCAACTGGTTCGGCTACGGCCTGGTCGATGCGTCGCTCGCGGTCGAGGTGGCCAGCACGTTCAAGCCGCTGCCGCGCTTGATCGACAGCGGCTGGCAGCGCATCGCGCCCACCGACGCGGTCGCCATCGGCGGCGCCGGTGCGCCGGCCAAACTGCGCATCGCCATCGGCAACGACATCCGCAAGATCGAGACCGTGCAACTGGGCTGGGCGAGCAACTACGCCCACACCAGCAGCACCGTGCCGTTCCCGGTGCAGGTGACCCTGGTCTCGCCCAGCGGCACGCGCAGCACCGTGTTCCCGGCGATGACGCGCCTGAACACCAGCGCGTTCAAGGCCGACTTCTTCGCCAGCAACGCCTTCCTCGACGAACCGGGGCAGGGCACCTGGACCCTGGAAGTGGCCGACGTGCCGCTGGCCGACGGCAGCGCCTCCAAGGGCAGCCTGGCCTCTTTCAAAATCCGCGTTCTGGGGCATTGAGCATGAAAACCGCGATCTTGATTTGCCCGTTGCTGTTGGCCGCGGCCTCGGTCCACGCACAGTCGGCCGACAGCGCGCGCGACGCGTTGCGCCAGGCCGCCACCGGCGACGCGTTCCGCATCGGCTACACCCAGTTCCGCCTCGCGCCGCAGGGCGTGGTCAGCGCGGCCGCGAAAACCGCCGACGGCCAGTCCGTGCGCGTGGGCGAGTACGCCGTGCGCTTGCAGGCGGCCGCCGCGCGCAGCGCCCGCGCCGTCGCCGCCAAGCCGCGCCTGGCCGCGGC
>NZ_JBFBCE010000295.1:0-1039 GCF_040689595.1 Streptosporangium sp. NPDC051023
GATGCATCGCGAATGCTGGCGGAACTACATCGTTAATGTCCGGGTCGCGGGTTCGAATCCCGCTCGCCGCAAGGCGGTAGCTCAGTTGGTAGAGCAGGAATGTTCCGTCGCTACTGGTCTCGATGTTTCGGTTTTTTGAATTTGCTATGCGGACGTCCGGCGAATGCCGATGAAACTACATTCAACTTGCAAAGCGTGGGTTCGAATCCCACCCGTTGACAGACGGATGCTCGGCCCGGTTAGAGCACAGGTTCGTTTCATCTCCCTGGTCGCAGGACGGCCGCACCCTTCGACGTCTCGCGCGGCGAATGCGCGGCGGACTACATAGACTTCATACGTTTAGAGGTGTCCGCCACACCCTTGTCTCCGCGCGAAGCGTCTCTTGTTTCCGCCGCACCCGCGGCCCGGCGCATGCGCCGGCCGCGAACGCCGCAACACTTGCCCAATCCGACTTTCACCGGCTCGATCGAGCCACGGGCACGAAGCCCGACCCGCAGGAGCAACACCCATGAACGCCAATGCCAACGCCAACTACGACGTCATCCACGACCACGGCTCGGTGCCGATCAAGCACTGGACCCGCGGCGTGCCGCTGGAAGACGAAGCGCGCCGCCAGTTGCAGAACATCGCCAAGCTGCCGTTCGTGCACCGCTGGATCGCGGTGATGCCCGACGTGCACCTGGGCAAGGGCGCGACCGTGGGCTCGGTGGTGCCGACCCTGGGCGCGATCGTGCCGGCCGCGGTCGGCGTGGACATCGGCTGCGGCATGATCGCGGTGCGCACCACGCTGGTGGCGAGCGATCTGCCGGATCAGCTCGGCCCGCTGCGCGCGGCGATCGAGAAGGCCGTGCCGCATGGCCGCACCGTCGGCCGCGGCGTGCGCGACAAGGGCGCCTGGGCCAACCCGCCGGCGGCGTCGCTGCAGGCCTGGGAGCGCTTGCACGAGGGCTTCGACCGCATCGTCGCCAAGCATCCCAAGCTCGAGCGCAGCAATCACTTGAGCCACCTGGGCACCTTGGGCACCGGCAACCACTTCGTC
>NZ_JBFBCE010000296.1:0-1039 GCF_040689595.1 Streptosporangium sp. NPDC051023
CGGTTTCCCACCGGCACCTCCACCGCTTCATCCGCAAGCCGTGTCGGCGCGAGCGAACGCTGCGCCGCGACGGCTCGGCGCACCCGCCACCCCGAGGAGTAGGCAAATGCACCCATCCAACCGCAACCGGACGATCCTGAGTCTGGCGACGCTGCTGGCCTTGTCCGCCGGCGCCGCACAGGCGCAACAAGGCGATCCGTTGTACCGCTATCAATGGCATCTGATGAGTTACGGCCAGAGCGTGCTGGCCGATACGAAGCCGGCGTTCGCCGTCGATCTGGGCATCGACGACCTGCACGACTTCAACGTGCGCGGCAAGGGCGTGGTCGTCGGCGTGCTCGACTCCGGCGTGGACATCGCCCATCCCGATCTCGCCGCGAACATGGTGCCCGACGGGTCGTGGAACTTCGATACGCAAACCCACGACACCAGCCCGACCAACGCCAGCAATGCGCACGGCAACGCGGTCGCCGGGATCATGGCGGCGGTGGGCTGGAACGGCATCGGCGTGCGCGGCGTGGCGCCGTCGGCGCGGCTGAAGAGCTTCAACTACCTCGACGCCGCCAGCACCACCGCGCAGTTGCAGTACGCATGGTGGGACGGCGCCGAGGCGCGCGACGTGGCCGTGGTCAACAACAGCTTCGGCTCCACCGCAACCACCATTCCGGCGTTCTCGGAAAACGAAGTGCAGGCCTATGAGGGGCCGATGTCGGCCACGCGCAACGGCCTGGGCATGATCTACGTCAAGGCCGCCGGCAACGACTTCATCGGCGTCAACAAAGACGCCGCCGCCAGCAGCGACGAAACCAAGCGCCGCAACGTCGGCTGCATGCAAGCGTTCCTGGATCCGCGCAACAACCTGTTCAACGTGATGACCATCGCCGCGGTCAACGCCGAGGGCAAGCGTTCGAGTTATTCCTCGGCCGGTTCGTCGCTGTGGGTGTCGGGCCTGGGCGGCGAGTACGGGCGTCAGGTCGCTTATTCGCCGGGTTACGCCGCGGTGTCGTACAAGCCCGCCATCGTCACCACCGACCTGGCC
>NZ_JBFBCE010000297.1:0-1038 GCF_040689595.1 Streptosporangium sp. NPDC051023
AACGTGACCGATCCGACCATCAGCATCGCCGCCTCCGGCCCGCTGACCGGGCAGGTCGGCACCGCCTACACCCAGACCTTCACCTGGTCGGGCGGCACCGCGCCGTACAACAACTACAACGTCAGCAGCCTGCCGCCGGGCGTGAGCGTCACCGCCACCGGCAACGACAGCGTGACCATCTCGGGCACGCCGACCGCCGCCGGCACCTTCAACCTGACCGCCAGCGCGCGCGATTCCAGCACCGGCAACGGGCCGTTCACCGTCGGCCAGTTGTTCACGCTGACCATCGGCGCGCCGACCCTGTCGATGACCCCGGCCGCCGGCAACCTGCCGATGAACTATGGCGCCCCCAACAGCATCAACTTCGCCGCAGCCGGCGGCACCGCGCCGTACAGCTTCAGCCTCGCCGCCGGCTCGCTGCCGGTGGGCGTGACCCTGACCTCGGCCGGCGTGCTGTCGGGTACGCCGACGGTGCCGGGCAACTACAACATCACCGTGCGCGCGATCGATTCGAGCACCGGCGCCGGCGCGCCGTTCCGCATCGACCAGAGCTACACCATCGTGGTCGCCGTGCCGAGCATCGCGATCGATCCGCCGTCGTTGCCCAACGGCACCGCCGCGGTCGCCTACAGCGCGAACTTCAGCGCCACCGGCGGCGTCGCGCCGTACACGTTCTCGATCCTGGCCGGCGCCTTGCCGGTCGGCGTGAGCCTGAACTCGGCCGGCGCGGTGTCGGGCATCCCGCGCAGCGACGGCAATTTCAGCGTGACCATCCGCGCCAGCGACAGCAACGGCCAGACCGCGTCGAAGGTCTACACCTTCGCCATCGCACCGGCGACCGTGGTCATCACGCCGGCGACCCTGCCCGGCGGCGTGGTCGGCACCGCCTACAACCAGAGCCTGAGCAGCAGCGGCGGCATCGCGCCGTACACCTACGCGATCGCCTCGGGCAACCTGCCGGTCGGCCTGGCCCTCAGCTCGGCCGGCGCGATCAGCGGCACCCCGACCACCGCCGGCAGCTACACCGCCAACATCCGC
>NZ_JBFBCE010000298.1:0-1032 GCF_040689595.1 Streptosporangium sp. NPDC051023
TGCGAATGCCCGGTGTGCAAACACCCGGCCATCCGGACCATCCGCATCAAATCGTAGCCGCCGACTTAGATATTTCAGTTCTCCGGGTTCGCTTCCAGCAGCTATGTATTCACTGCAGGATACCTATTGCTAGGTGGGTTTCCCCATTCGGACATCGCGGGATCAATGCTTGTTGCCAGCTCCCCCACGCTTTTCGCAGGCTGCCACGTCCTTCATCGCCTCTGACCGCCAAGGCATCCACCGTGTGCGCTTATTCGCTTGACCATATAACCCCAAGTTGCCTCTGAGCCATAGGGTTCGGGGGTACAAAGCCCGAACTCGAATATAACGACTCAATTAATAAAGTGTCTCTCGACACTCGCCTTAGCCTCTACGACACGTCATGGACATTCCGTCTCAAAACGCTCGCTACATTCCAGTTTTCAAAGAACGCACCGTAGGCCTCAACGCCTTCGATGCTTCAAATCTTTATGTGTGCGCAATTCAGAGTTTTACCGCTCATCCGTCAGGGTGGTGGGTCTGGGAGGACTCGAACCACCGGCCTCACCCTTATCAGGGGTGCGCTCTAACCACCTGAGCTACAGACCCAATGTACTGACTGACTGGCTGGTGGTGGAGCTTGTCGGGATCGAACCGACGACCCCCTGCTTGCAAAGCAGGTGCTCTCCCAGCTGAGCTAAAGCCCCATCGAAACGGGACGGTCCCACGTCACCCTGTGGCGACGAGGAACTCTGAGTGCAGGTCACTTGTGCGGACGTCCGACGAGCAATTTGCTGTCTTTAGTCTCTAAAGGAGGTGATCCAGCCGCACCTTCCGATACGGCTACCTTGTTACGACTTCACCCCAGTCATCGGCCACACCGTGGCAAGCGCCCTCCCGAAGGTTAAGCTACCTGCTTCTGGTGCAACAAACTCCCATGGTGTGACGGGCGGTGTGTACAAGGCCCGGGAACGTATTCACCGCAGCAATGCTGATCTGCGATTACTAGCGATTCCGACTTCATGGAGTCGAGTTGCAGACTCCAATCCGGAC
>NZ_JBFBCE010000299.1:0-1031 GCF_040689595.1 Streptosporangium sp. NPDC051023
GCCACCAAGACCGGTGTGCAGGACAGCCTCTTCCAGCACGATCGCGAATCGGTGAGCACCGGAGTACAGCACGCGCTGGCGTTCGAGGCGGGCGGGCGATATACGCGAGTTCAGCCGTATAGGCGAGAAAGGCACTACGCGCTTCAAAGTGCTGGTTTGGGAGCCGCGCCATGGAAATCCTTTCGTTCGTGCGATTCGCTTCGAGGATTCGCAGGTGAAGAATTTGGAGTTCCCGCTGTTCGGTGGGCAGTTCACCACAGCAGAAGACGCGTTCGATGCCGCATTCGATCTGGCGCTGAGCTTGCTTTGATCGCCGGGCATAAGCAGCGCATTGCTAGGTGCTGTGCTGCTGCGTGCGACGTACTTGCCGTATAGCCAGCTCATGAAGGCGTAAGCAGGATGCACGTGGTTGATCAGTGCTTGCGTCGGCGCCGAGGTGCTCCGAGCGTCCCTTCATGCGAACGCATTTGGTTTCGCTCGTCACCGAGCGATGCTACCCTCAGGACATGGACACGCTGAAGCCTGTCGGGGGCGGCTGATGGGGCGTCTCGCACCCAACGACTGGGCCATCGTTCTCACGTACCTATTATTCACGCTACTGGTGGGCCTCTGGGCCTCGCGATCCGCGGGGCGCTCGTTAGAGTCCTACTTCGTGGCGGGCCGCTCGTTACCTTGGTGGTGGCTGGGTACGTCCATGGCGGCGACTACTTTCGCCGCGGATACGCCGCTAGTCGTTGCCGGCCTCGTGGCAAAGCACGGCGTCGCGGGGAACTGGTTCTGGTGGTCGTGGGCCCTGTCCCATGTCTCGGTTGCCGTCATGTTTGCCGCGCAGTGGCGAAGAGCGGGGGTGTTGACGGACGCGGAGCTCATCGAGCTTCGTTATGAGGGGCGCAGCGCAACGATCCTGCGTGCGTTCAAAGCGGCCTTCTTCGCCGTGTTGTTGAACGCGATCATCCTGGGCTGGGTGGTTCGGGCAATGGTCAAAATTGCCGCGCCATTTGTCGATTGGCAGGCCTGGATTGGCTCTGAGG
>NZ_JBFBCE010000300.1:0-1031 GCF_040689595.1 Streptosporangium sp. NPDC051023
ATGGCGGTGGCGATCATGGGCGGGTTGATGGTGGCGACGGCGCTGACCTTGTTGTTCCTGCCGGCGTTGTATGCGGCGTGGTTCAAGGTGAAGGTGCCGCAGGAGGTTTGAGCGGCGGCGGTGGGGTTTCGTCACAATTGAATCGTCGAAGTCGCGGCTTGCGCCGCTTCTACAGTCGGACACGTAACTGGCCGAAGCCCCTGTAGGAGCGGCGCAAGCCGCGACCAACCGAAGCGACGTAGCTCCGCCGCCACACACCGAAGCCCCGCAACCTCCAGACCGTCATTCCGGCGAACGCCGGAACCCATTTTGATTTTCGCCTGCGCGCACCGCGCGCAAGCCGCTGCGCTCAGAACGACTTGCTCGCCCGCATCGCCAACACCCGGTCGGGCGCGGCGAACGAATCGCTGCGCGCGCCGGCCCAGAACGACTGGAACACCGCGTGCGCCGGAATCTTGCCGAGCAAATCGCCCGGTGCGAGAAAGTTGTACAACGCGCCGAGCGAGCGCACCTCGGTCGGGGTGACCCGGCGCAGGATGTGCTCGGGGCCGATCTCCGAGGTATGCCGCAGGCCAGCCGCGCACAGCAAATCGCGCAACGCCTTGAGCGTGTTCTCGTGGAAGTGGAACACGCGCGCGGACTTGTCCGGCACGTCGAGCTTGCTCCAGCGGCTCGGATCCTGGGTGGCGATGCCGGTCGGGCAGCGGTCGGTGTGGCAGCTCTGCGCCTGGATGCAGCCCAGCGCGAACATGTAGCCGCGCGCGGCGTTGCACCAGTCCGCGCCCATCGCCAGGGTGCGGGCGATGTCGAAGGCGCTGGTGATGCGCCCGGCCGCGCCGACCCGGATCTTGTCGCGCAATTCCAGCCCGACCAGGGTGTTGTGCACCAGCATCAAGGCCTCGTGCATGGGCACGCCGACGTGGTCGATGAACTCCGCCGGCGCCGCGCCGGTGCCGCCCTCGGCGCCGTCGACGACGACGAAATCCGGCAGCAACCCGCTTTCGTGCATGGCCTTGGCGATGCCGAACCAC
>NZ_JBFBCE010000301.1:0-1027 GCF_040689595.1 Streptosporangium sp. NPDC051023
CCCGGCATCGAGGTCTCGCCCGCGTGCAGCTTGACGATGTACTCGATCGTGGCGACGACGTCCTCTTCGGTCAGCGTGCCCTGAGTGATCTCGGCGTCGACACCGAGCTTCTTATTGATCTTGTAGCGGCCGACCTTGGCCAGGTCGTAACGCTTGGGATTGAAGTACAGGTTCTCCAGCAGCGTCTGCGCCGACTCCTTGGTCGGCGGCTCACCCGGGCGCAGCTTGCGGTAGATGTCCAGCAGAGCGTCGTCCTGGCCGGCCGTGTGGTCCTTCTCCAGCGTGGCGCGCATGGACTCGTACTGCCCGAACCGCTCAAGGATCTGCTCGCCGGTCCACCCGAGCGCCTTCAGCAGAACCGTGACGGCCTGCTTGCGCTTACGGTCGATGCGGACGCCGACGCTGTCACGCTTGTCGATCTCGAACTCGAGCCAGGCACCCCGGGAGGGGATCACCTTGCAGCCATAGAGGTCCTTGTCGGAGGTCTTGTCGACACTGCGGTCGAAGTAGACGCCCGGGGACCGGACCAGCTGGGAGACCACGACACGCTCGGTGCCGTTGATGATGAACGTGCCCTTGCCGGTCATGAGCGGGAAATCGCCCATGAACACGGTCTGGCTCTTGATCTCACCAGTGGTGTTATTGATGAACTCCGCCGTGACGAACATCGGGGCGGAGTAGGTCATGTCCTTGTCTTTGCACTCATCGACTGAGTACTTGGGCGGCTCGAACCGGTGGTCGCGGAACGACAGGGACATGGTCCCGGAGAAGTCCTCGATGGGACTGATCTCCTCGAAGATCTCTTCGAGACCCGACTGGGCCGGAACGTCCTTGCGCCCGGCCTGGCGAGCCGCCTCGACCCGCCCCTTCCACTTCTCGTTGCCGAGCAGCCAGTCGAAGGACTCGGTCTGCAGAGCGAGAAGATCAGGAACTTCGAGCGGCTCCTGAATTCGTGCGAAAGACACACGACGGGGACCAGCGGGTACGGCGGAGGCGTTGCGCGAGGCTGCCAACAGATGTCCTTCCG
>NZ_JBFBCE010000302.1:0-1025 GCF_040689595.1 Streptosporangium sp. NPDC051023
GCCGAAGCCCGCGTTTCCCCAATCCCATATCGCGACCGCTGGCTCAACCTTCGCCGATCACATCCACACCTTTGCCCGGCGCGTACTTGAACGTGCTCGCCGGAAAGCTGGGATTGCGCTTCCAGCCCGAGAAACTGATCTCGGTCTTCTGCCCCAGCGCATCGACGATCTCCATCTTGCTCAGCACGCCGCCGCCGAAGCCCAGGCGCGCGCTGCGGAAGCTGGCCTCGCCCTGGCGCTTGGGCGTGAGCAGCAGCCAGTTCAGGCCGCCGTCGCCGCCGAGCTCCTTGACTGCGAACATCGCGTCGAGCTTGCTCGGGTCGACCAGCGCCGCCAGCGGGCTGTTCTGTTCTTCCACGCCTTGCGGACGCACGCTGACCTGCTGCAGGTCCGGCTCGTACACCCACACCTTGTTGCCGTCGGCGACGATCAACTGCGGATAGGGCTTGGCGTACTCCCAGCGGAACAGCCGCGGCGCCGACAGCGCAACCTGGCCGGTCGAAGATTCCTTGAGCTTGCCGTTGGGGTCGAACACCTGCTGGGCGAACTGGCCGTCCAGGCCCTTGAGGCCGCGGGTGAAGGCGTTGAGGTCGTCGCGCGCGCCGGCGCTGGCGGCGCCGGCGAACAGGGTCGCCGACAGCGACAACGCGAGGGCGGCTTGGCGGACGAAACGGTTCACGGGGCGACTCCTGAGTGAGAGGACGGCAGTGTGCTGGGCCGAAACTGAACGGGCTCGCGACAGCCGAATACGGGTTCACGGCACATTTTGCCATGCCGGCCGCGGCTACCTTCGCACGGCAACACCCGCAACGACGCGCCCATCCCATCGGAACACCCCTCAGAACAAGGAGTTCGCATGCGCATCAAGAGCGTTCTGTCCGCGGCCGCGCTGGTCGCCGGCCTGTCGATCGCCGGCACCAGCGTCGCCAACGCGCCACCCTACGGCACCGAGCAGTTCGAAGAATGGTTCGACGCCGGCGGCAATCTGGTCGGCTACGTCCACTGGACCTGCGACGGCCGCCGCG
>NZ_JBFBCE010000303.1:0-1022 GCF_040689595.1 Streptosporangium sp. NPDC051023
GTAGTACGTTATCGAGGGTCCTGGCGCTGGAGCTAGCGGGTCACTCGAAGGAAGATCGGCGACAGACTTCTCGCTGACTACCCGACAAACCATCGCGCTCGCAGCGCGAGTGGGATTGAACCGCGAGCCCACGGAGACTGCATGTCAGCCGAACCCGAGACCCCCATGGACGGCGCCGCCAACGCCAAACTTCAGCATCCGCCCGGCGCGCCCGACGGTTCGGTGGCGTTGCCGCTGCCGCCCAACGTGCCGCGGGTCAAGCCGAGCCGGCTGGCGCGCTGGACCGGGCGCACGATCCTGCGCCTGGGCGGCTGGCGCATGGTCGGCCAGTTCCCCGACGTGCCGCGCGCGGTGCTGATCGGCATCCCGCACTCGTCCAACTGGGACGGGGTGTGGGCGTTCGCGGCCAAGGCGGCGATGGGCTTGAACGTCAACATCATCGCCAAGGAATCGCTGTTCAAGGTGCCGGTGGTGGGCTTCATGCTGCGCCGCTTCGGGGTGATCCCGATCAATCGCAGCGCGGCGCACGGGGTGATCGACCAGGCGGTGGCGATGATCAAGGGCGCGGAGAAGTTCTGGCTCGGGATCGCGCCGGAAGGTACGCGCAAGCGGGTGGAGAAGTGGAAGGCGGGTTTTTGGAAGATCGCCAAGAACGCGGATGTGCCGGTGGTGTTGGCGTATTTCCACTATCCCGACAAGGTGATCGGCATCGGGCCGGCGTTCCATCTGGGTGAGGATATGGACGCGGATATGCAGCGGATTCGGGAGTATTGCCGGCCGTTCATCGGGAAGAATCGCGGGACGGTTTGAGGAAGCGGAGCGGCGTGGCTTTGCCGTTGCTTTCGACGTGTCGCAACCTCTTCAGTCCGTCATTCCGGCGAAAGCCGAGGTCGATGTCGCTTCGGTTGGTTTCGTATCCGGTTATGGGAGCGGCGCCAGTCGTCGCTGCGCTTGCTACGAAAGCGACGTCGTGGCTGTGGTTTCGCGGTCGCGGCTTGCGCCGCTCCTACAGGGTCTCCGGC
>NZ_JBFBCE010000304.1:0-1017 GCF_040689595.1 Streptosporangium sp. NPDC051023
TGCTGCACGCTGCGCCCCTGCTCCAGCATCGGCACCGACTGCTGGAAGCGCAGTCGCTGCCGCCATTGCGCGAACGACATTCCCAGCTCGTCGCGGCAGCGCCGGCTCAAGGTGCGCTCGGTCGTATGCACGCGCTGCGCCCATTGCGCCAGGGTGGTGTTGTCGCCCGGCGCGTGCTGCAACGCGTCCAGGATCGGCCCGAGCAGGCGGTCGTCGCTGTGCGGGACGAAGCTCAGCAGCATCGGCGTGGCCAGCAGCTTGTCGATCAGCACCCGCGCCAGGCGCCGGTCGGCGGGCGTGTCGGGGATCTCGATGCCGCGGTCGAACAAGTCCTCGACCCCGGCCAGGAACAGCGGATGCAGGCGCACGATGCCGGGCGCGGCCGGCAGCGCCGGGGTGTAGCGCTCGGCGATGTTGATCAAGCGGCATTTCGCTTCGCGCCGGTTGTGCGAGGTGTGGTCCATGCCGGCCGGGATCCACGCCGCATAGCCCGGCGGCGCGAACAGCGGCTGGCCCTCGACCACGAACGACATGCTGCCGGATTCCACGAACGCCAGCTGGCCCCAGGGGTGCCGGTGCAGCGCGCTTTCGGTATCCACCGCCAGCGCCTCGTAGCGCAACAGCAGCGGGCCCGGCAATGAACGGTAGGGGTAATGGAACTGGCGGCTGCGGCGCATTTGTCCGGGGTTCGCTACGGCGCGTCGGGTTATCGGCATTTGCCGGCTACCCGACATTCTAAAATAGCCTGCCCCCACGTTGTACCCGTTGTACGAAGGATGTCTGCGATGCACCTGTTACTGCCGATCCTGGCCACCCTGATCTGGGCCGGAAACACGATCGTCAGCAAGCTCTCGGCCGGCGCGATCGAGCCGGCGGCGATCTCGTTCTACCGCTGGCTGGTCGCGCTGCTGGCGCTGACCCCGTTCCTGCTGCCGCGGGTATGGAAGCTGCGCGCACAGGTGCGGCCGCACTGGCGCAAGCTGGTGGTGCTGGCCGCGCTGGGCATGGTCCTGTACC
>NZ_JBFBCE010000305.1:0-1016 GCF_040689595.1 Streptosporangium sp. NPDC051023
ACCGCCGCGACCACCAGCGCCAGCGCCAGCGGCGTCAGCGCCTGCCACACCGGCGCCCACACCTGCGCGATCCAGCGCACGAACGAGCCGTTCAAGGCCGGCGCGTTGCCGGCCAGCTCGATCGTGCGGCGCACGGCCATCGCCAGGCTGGAGGCGACCCAGGCCGCGCTCATCGCCGCGACCGCGGCGAACACGATCATCAGCAAAACGCCGACCGCGTCCGCGCTCTTGGCCACCTCGCCGCGCTTGCGCGCCTCTTCCAGGCGGTAGGCGGTCGGCTCTTCGGTCTTGTCCTGGTCGCCCTGCGACATGCTCAGCCTCCCAGCAACGCCGGCGCGCGCGCGAACGCGTCGCGGAACAACCGGCCGATCAGCGCCGGCGCGAACGGCAGGGTCGCGGCGAGCAGCAGCATCGCGGCGACGATCTTCAACGGCAGCATCAGGAAATAGACGTTGGCCTGCGGCATCGAGCGGGTCGCGTAGGCGACGCCGACATCGACCGCGAACAGGCCCAGCACCACCGGCGCCACCACGATCAGCGCGAGCAGGAAGCTGCTGCCGATCAGGCCGAACAGCGCCGGCGCGTCCAGATGCACGCCGGCGCCGCCGAGCGGCAGCACCTGCGCGCTGGCGACCAGTGCGCGGTACAGCTCCAGGTGCAGGTCCAGGGTGAAGAACAGCACCGTGCCGAGCAGCATCAACGCGGTGCCCAGCGCCGACTGCACGTCGTTCTGCGCGCCCGGGCTGAACAAGGTCGAGGCGCTCAGGCCGGCCTGCACGTCGACCAGCCAGCCGGCCGTGTGCAGCGCGCCTTGCGGAATCATCACCACCAGGCCGAACACGAAGCCGATCGCCAGTTCGACGGCCGCCGCCGCGATCCAGCCGCCGGGCTGGGTCGGCATCGCGGCGATGCCTTCGGCCGGCAACGCCAGCACCGTGGTCCAGGCCAGACCGGCGGCTAGGGCCATGCGCACCATCGGCGGTGCCCAGCGCAGCGGCGACAGGCCGGAGATCACC
>NZ_JBFBCE010000306.1:0-1016 GCF_040689595.1 Streptosporangium sp. NPDC051023
GCAGCGACTGGCCTGACCTGCTTTGCAGGCACCCCGGGTTCGGCCCGCTCGGCGGAGCCCGCACCGGCATCCCATCGCTGCACTGAGAGACGGCGCCCGTGCCGTTTCCCTCGTACGGATACGGCGGCACAGCCCCGCAGCCAGTCGATGCCCCGGGCCCAGCCTCATACCTGGACCGCTTCCGGCAACCGCAAGCAATCGTCCTCGCCAGCCGCCCCGGCCCTGCGCCGATGCGCCGGCCGCGTGTACTGATATGCAATCCAGGCGCCGCCCGGCGAGCTCCGGCGGTAGCTCTCCGGCGGCAAGCCTCGCTCCGTTCACCCCCCAAGCAGTAGTCGATCCAGGCCGGAGCCTGCATTGCGGAAGAGCGGCAAGTCCGATTTCGATCTACATCACACTTTCTGAAGCGCCTCATGCAACCTGACGCATTTGGTCACCAGCGCCTCCGCTTTACTGACCCAAAGCGTCACTCCACCCGCCCCATCCCCACGCTGATGCGTGACTGCCCTAGCAGTTTCGGAGCTTGTGCCGTCTGGCACATGGCTTGGCACGGGTTATGCGTAGCTCTTACGTGCACGAACAGTCCGCCAGGCACCTTCGATGGATCGAAAGCCGACGCGTTCTGGCACGTGGAAGCAACCAACACTCCTAGGGGATACACCATGAAGAAGCAGCAAGGCTTTACCCTGATCGAACTGATGATCGTCATCGCGATCCTCGGCATCCTGATCGCCATCGCTCTGCCGGCGTACCAGAACTACACCATCCGCACCAAGAACGCGGAATGCCTGAACGTCGCCGCCGGCGCCAAGCTGGCCGTGGCCGAAACCGCTCAGGACCGTGGTTCGCTGGCCGCGATCACCGCCACCAACACCGGCTTCCAGTTCCAGCCCAGCAAGTACTGCAACAGCGTCACCGTCACCGCCACCACTGGCGACCAGACGAACCAGAGCGCGGTCACCAGGTCGAACCCGTCGTCGTGGTCGAGGGCGGCCTCCAGGTCGGGCAGCGTCCTG
>NZ_JBFBCE010000307.1:0-1012 GCF_040689595.1 Streptosporangium sp. NPDC051023
GGTTGGGATAGGCGCCGGCGGTGGTGCGCTGGGCCTGCGCCAGCGCGATCTGCTTGCGCTCCAGCTCCAGCCGCGGGCTGGCGCCGCGCGCCAGGGTCAGCACCGTCGCCAGGTCCACCGATTCGGGCGGCACTGCGGGCGGCAGCTCGGCCGCCATCGCCGGCAGCGTCGCCGCGGCCAGCATCCCACTCAGAACGACTACCCACTTCATGCGTCGGCCTCCTCCGGCGTTTGCAGGCGTTTGGCCGCGATCAGGCTGTACAGCGCCGGCAGCACGAACAGCGCCACCAGCAAGGTCGTGAGCATGCCGCCGACCACCACCAGCGCGAACGGGCGCTGGGTTTCGCTGCCCATGCCGCTGGACAGCGCCATCGGCAACAGGCCGAACAAGGCCAGCAGCGAGGCCATCAGCACCGGCCGCAAGCGCTCGGCGGCGCCTTCCAGCAGCGCGGGCAGCAGTTCTTCGCCGGCGCGGCGACGGTCCTCGGCCGCCGACAGCACCAGCACGCCCATCAGCGAGACCTGGCCGAGCAGCGCGATGAAGCCGATCGCCGCGCTCACCGACAGCGGAATGCCGGCCAGCAGCAACGCGAACGCGCCGCCGGTCAGCGCGAACGGCATCGTCGCCATGATCGCCAGCGCGCTGCGGCCGGAGTTCATCGCCGCGTACAACAGCACCAGCACCAGCACGATCGCCACCGGCACCACCAGCTTGAGCCGCTGCGCCGCACGCTCCTGATTTTCGAACTCGCCGCCCCAGACGAAGTAGTGCCCGTCCGGCGCCTTGACCTTGGCCTCGACCGCGGCGATGGCGTCCTTGACCGTGGAGCCCATGTCGCGGCCCTCGACGTTGAACTTCAGCGCCAGGAAGCGGATGTTGCCCTCGCGCACGATCGAGGCCACGCCGTTGCCGACTTCGATCTTGGCCAGCTGGCGCAGCGGAATCTGCGCGCCGCCCGGCGCCGGCAGGGTCTGGTGGGCGATCTTGTCCTGGTGGTCGGGGCTGGGCTTG
>NZ_JBFBCE010000308.1:0-1012 GCF_040689595.1 Streptosporangium sp. NPDC051023
GCGCGCGGCGGCGAGGATGTCGGCATCGAGCGAGGCCTTGTCGCCGAGCAGTTCGTCCAGGGTCTTGGACGACACCGCCTTGCGCAGGCCGTACTGCAGCTCGCGATAGACATGCTCGGCGTAGTTGGCCACGCGGGTGCGCGCAGCGACCGGATCTGTCACGCGCACGCCGGCGGCGAGGTTGACGCGCAAGGTGACCTTATCGCGGGTCAGCAGTTCCTGGCCCGAGACCTCCACCGCCTGCACGCGCAGCTCCACGGTTTCCACCGCGACGTTCTTGCGCAGGTTCCAGAACGCATACGCGCCCGGCGCCAGGGTGCGAACGAAGGTGCCGTCGACGAACAGCAGGCCGGCCGATTCGCTCGGCACGACGCCGTGGGTGGCGACGCGGTCGAGCTGGGCGATCTGGCGCAGGCCGTCGGCGACTTCGCGCTCGATCGCCAGTCCCGGGCTCAGCGCCAGCGTACGCACCTCGATCTGCGCCAGGCCCTTCCAGTACAGGCGGCGCAGGCCCGGCGCCAGCACTTCGGCGTAGCGGCCGTTGCGCAGCACCAGGCCGACTTCGTCGTTGCCGATGTCGGCGAGGACGAAGTGCTCGGACAGGCGCTCGCCGAAGCCGGCGATCAGCGCTTCGCTGTCGTTGCCGGCATAGGCGCTGCTGCCGATGTCGTAATGGCTGAGGCTCAGGCGGTTGCGCAGGTCGCGCAGGCGGTGCACGCCGGGGCCGAGCACGCGCTCGACGCGTCGGTCGCGGTAAACCAGGACGCGCTCGGCATCGCCGACCACGACCTTCTTCATCCAGAACATGGCTTTCTCCTTGAGGTTCCGGTGTGGTCCGATCCGTGGTGTGGGCCGATGCGACCGAATCGGAAGGTCGCGTCGAACGGTGGTCGCGTCGGCGACGCGAATGCAGTCGCTGCCCGGCAGCTGACGGTGAAGCGCGGCGCGCAAGCGCGCCATCGCGGTATAGGTGGGAAACGCCCCTGGCGCCGGCATCGCGGACCGCATGCGC
>NZ_JBFBCE010000309.1:0-1010 GCF_040689595.1 Streptosporangium sp. NPDC051023
ATCCTGTTCAGCGCCAAGGCGGCGCGCTGGGTCGCCGACGAGCACTGGCATTCGCAGCAGCAGGGCCGGTTCCTGCCCGATGGCCGCTACGAGCTCAAGGTGCCCTACAGCGCCGGGCGCGAGTTGCTGATGGACGTGATGCATTACGGCAACGACGCCGAGATCGTCGAGCCGGTGGTGCTGCGCGAACAGGCCAAGACCATGCTGGAACTGGCGCTGAGCAACTACGGCCGTTGATGGCAGGCGCCGACGTACCGCGCAGCGATTCTCCCGGCCACGCCGAACCCGGCGAGCCGGTCGCGCTGGTGCTCGGCGCGGGCGGCGCGCGCGGGCTGGCCCAGATCGGGGTGATCGAGGCCTTGCAGGCGCGCAAGCTGCGCATCGTCGCGGTCGCCGGCTCCTCCAGCGGCGCCCTGGTCGGCGGCCTGTTCGCCGCCGGCAAGATGGCGGTGTACCGCGACTGGCTCTACAGCATGAGCCGCACCGACATGCTGCGCCTGCTCGATCCGGTGTTCGGCCAGCCGGCGCTGTTCCGCGGCGACCGGCTCATGCACGCGCTGCGCGAGCTGATCGGCGAGCCGCGCATCGAAGACCTGCCCGTGCAGTTCACTGCGGTCGCGGTCGACCTGCTGCGCCAGCGCGAGGTGTGGCTGCGCGAAGGCGATCTGTGGGACGCGATCCGCGCCTCCATCGCCATCCCCGGCGTGTTCACCCCCTACGAACTGCACGGCCGCGAACTGGTCGACGGCGGCCTGCTGGCGCCGCTGCCGATCACCGCCACGCGCTTGTCGGATGCGCACCGGCTGATCGCGGTGGACATGCACGGCTGGCCCGACCAGCCCACCGGCACGCTCGGACGCCACGCCAGCACCGACCTGCCGCGGCACGCGCCGGTGCCGGCCGAGCAACTGGTTTCCGGGCAGCAGCGTGTCGCCGTCCCACAGCTCCAGCCAGGTCTCCAGGTAGTCATCGTCGTGGCGAGGGCTCTCGAAGTAGGTGCGCACGGCCAC
>NZ_JBFBCE010000310.1:0-1009 GCF_040689595.1 Streptosporangium sp. NPDC051023
TACGTCCGCATGGTCGCGGCAGCCGCCGGCGCCTCTGTCAAGAGTCACGCGACAGATCTGGATGGCGTAGACATCACCATCGCCTCATCCGCCGAGTACGAGACGTTCTACTGCCCCCAGTTCGAGCTGCAACTGAAGTGCACCTCGCAGAGCCGGATCTTCTATGAAGATCACGTTGCGTGGACGATGAAGGCGGGCCCCTTTCGACGTCTCACCAACCCAAAGCGACATATCCCCGCATATCTGGGCATCTTGTATGTGCCCGAGGAGTCAGACGCGTGGATGGCTCAAGACGAGGAGCAGCTGCTCGTGAGTAGCCGAATGTACTGGCAGAAGGCCACCGAGCTCGGGACCTCCACCGACACGCAGGACACCAAGACCGTCCACCTACCGCGCAGTAACCTATTTGATGTAGAGCAACTTCGCGGCATCATGAAGACCATCGGCGATGGAGGTGACTGGTGAGCCGCTCCACCCGCGAGTCTTCAGTGCTCGAACTCACCAGCAGCCTAGCCCCCTCGGCCATCTCACAGTTCCTCGCCTCCAACGCCTGGGAGCTCGAGTCAAGGCAGAACGAGGTCAGGGAGATCTGGCGGCTCCCCGCCGGCGACGACTTCGCCGCCCGGATCATGCTGCCCCTCGACTCCGAGTTCGCCGACTACTCAAGCCGCCTCTACGACGCCCTCTATGCGATCGGCCGGGTCAACGACTGGGATGCCGACCAGCTGTATGAGCACATCATCGCCGCCAAGGCGGACCTGCTCTACATCCGCTTAGACCAGTCGCTGCCCGACGGAACCATCCCGTTCCGCCAAGCTGAGACCACCATCAACGCGATCTACCGCATGATGAGAGCCGCCGCCACAACAGCGTCTGATCCACGCCACTCCCACCGCGGCCGCCGCTCTGCCACAGTCACCGAGTTCCTGGACGACGACGTTCGCCTGGGACACACCAAACGCGGCAGCTTCATCTTCACCGTCGTGACCCGCATGGACGGCAACATCGC
>NZ_JBFBCE010000311.1:0-1009 GCF_040689595.1 Streptosporangium sp. NPDC051023
TCGAACTTCTCGCGCAGTTCGATCAGGTTCTTGGTGGAGTACCACGCCTGTGCCTCTTCGCCGCTGATCTGGGCCGGATGGTTGATCCTCGAAGGCGGAGCCGCCGTTGCCGACGCCTTCTTCGCCGTCGTCGAGCGTGTTGCCCGCGCCGGTGCCTTGAGGGCCGCCAGTTCCTTCTTGTACGTCCTGATCCGCTTCATCAGCGGTGCGACCATGAGACGCGCTTCGCGGCGAACGATTCGGGTGACGTCTTGCCTCAGCTTGGTTTCCATAATTTTGCCTTCTATTGCAGGGATAGTGGGGAGCGGTTTTCCATCGGTCCGGTGGGTGGTCATCGGCGTTCGCCGCGCCATGAACGAGGCGGCGCCGGGTTACTGCACGTCGTCGCGAATCCAGACGAAGCCATCGGCAATGCCGATCACCTCGCGGAAATCTCGACGGGAGCAGATCTGGTGCAGGCTGCGGACGTCGCCTTCGTAGCCTGCGTCGTTGACCGCATCGGCGAGGCGCCGATGCGGCTGGTTACGGATGTGCGCTCGGGCGATTGACGCAACGAATAGCCGTTGCTTACCCCACAGCCGAACGGTTCGGCTGTTGACGCGTAGCCACGCGTTGTCCGGCCCGAGTTCGAACCAAAGCTGCTGGTCGGATTTCAGCGTGGGGTGCAGGAGCAGCTTGCGCGCCTGGTTAACCCCGCGCAGGTAATGCTCTATGAGCGTTTCGCGCTCCAGCCAGAGTCCTTGTGCATCGAGCTTGGCGACCGATGCCAGTGGGATAACTACGCGCCCAGCACTGTTCAACTCCTCCTGCTCAATACGGCTGGTCGTCAGCACGATTTGCCGAGACCGACCGAACTTGCGCAGGACCGTAGCCACCTCGGCGTAATCGCACTGCCACCCGCTGCGGACGAGCATAACCGCGACCTGGCCGCGCGGCGTGTCGATGTCAGCCAGATGCCAGACGCGGTTCGGCACTAGCACTTGCGGCGATCGGCCCCATTTCGGTCGAG
>NZ_JBFBCE010000312.1:0-1002 GCF_040689595.1 Streptosporangium sp. NPDC051023
CAGGGCCGACCGCGGGGCGCCGCCGCGCCCCACCTTTCCCATTCACTCTTTCAGCGGCAACAGGCTGAAACGGTAATCCAACTGGGTCGCGCCCGCATCGTTGCGCGATACATAGACGCCGCCAGGCAGAGCCTGGATCGCGCGCGCACCGGGTTGCTGCCCCCAGGCCTGGGCGGTGTCCTTCGACGGCACCCGCGCCGGCAGGCGCTGGGCATACAGATCGTCGAGCAACCGTCCCGTTTCCGCGACCGCCTGATCCAACGCCGCGCGCATAGGCGCGCAGGAATCCTCGCTCCACAGCTGCGCGCGCCGGGCGCCGTCGGTCCCCGCCACCCAGGTCGCCGCACGCGCCAGCTTCAGACGGCTCTGGTGACGCCGATCTGCCGCGACCGCCTGCGATCGCTCCGGCTTGCCCGACCCATAGCGATCCTTGGCGACGCGCTCGACGATCGCCAAGTCGCCGCTTTCGGCGTACCGGGCGTTCTCCTCCGCGACCATGCGATCGATGTCGGCCTGGGTCTTAGGCGCCAACGCCATCGGGTCGGACACCACGATCAGCTGATCGCGCCACAACGGTTTTTTCTGCCAGCCGGTTCCCGCCGATGCGTCTTCCGGCGCGAAGGCTGCGGCATCCACAGTGGTCACCAGCGCCGAGAAATCCGGGGTCATGCTGGCGGTGACGCTGATCACCTGGCGCGGACGGTCTTTGGTGATTTGTTTGTCCCAGTCCTCGACGCCGCCGGCGATGAACACCGGTTGCGCGGCCGCACCCCAGGGTGAGCGTGCCGTCGCTTCGCGTACCGCCCCCTGCAACGGCGCATCGACCTGCAAATCGCACTGGCTGCGCAGCAGCGGCGCATACGTGGCGGCCGCATACTCCCTGGCCGCAGCACGCACCATCGCTTCGCCCAAGGCGACGCCGATGGCGCCGCCCAAGGCCCCGGTGGCGATCGCCGATCCGCTGCTCATCGCCGGCTGCAGCGAATCGATCATGTTCTGGGT
>NZ_JBFBCE010000313.1:0-1001 GCF_040689595.1 Streptosporangium sp. NPDC051023
GATCGCCGTGCGCCAGTCGCGGCCGTAGCCTTGGGAGGCGCGGTAGTCGAGGTCGAGCACGACGTAGCCCTGCTGCACCAGCAGGTTGTGGAACATCTGCTCGCGGAAGTAGTTCGGGTAGCGCTCGCTGACGTTCTGCAGGAAGCCGGCGCCGTGCACGAACATCACGATCGGGTACTTCTTGCCGGGATCAAAGTTCTTCGGCCCGTAGAACTTGCCCCAGACCGTGCCGGCGCCGTGCTTGGACGGCACCTGCACGTATTCGGGCTGGATCCACTCGCGCTGCTTGAAGCCGTCCTTGCGGGTGTCGGTGAGCTTGACGGCCCGCCCTTCGCCGGCGCCTTCGCCGCTCGCATCGACCACCGCCAGCTGCGGCGGCACGTAGCTCTCGGAATAGCGCACCAGCACCTTGCGGCCGTCGGGCGAGAGCGCGAAGTTCTCCACGCCGTCGAGCGCGGTGACCTCGCGCACGGCGCCGCCGTTGCGGTCGTCCGCGCAGACTTCGTAGTCGCCCGGCCACTTGCGGTTGCACAGGAAGAAGAAGGTCTTGCCGTCGGCGCCGAGCTGCGGGTCGGAGACTTCCCACTTGCCCGAGGTGATCGGCTTGGCCGCGCCGCCGTCGCTGACGTATAGGTGCGAGTAGCCGCTTTGTTCCGACAGCAGCCACAGGCCGCCGTCCGGCAGCCAGCCGAAGTCGTTGTAGTCCCAGCCGATCCAGGCTTTGTCGTTGAGGCGGTGGCGCGCTTGCAGCGCGGCGCCGGCCAGGTCGACCGAGGCGATCCAGCGGTCCTTGTTGTCGGTGGCGCGGATCAGCACGCCGGCGTGGCGGCCGTCGTCGCTCCAGCGCACCGCGGCGTTGCGGCCGTCGCCGTCGGTCTCGATGCGCACCGGGCGGTCGCCCTTGAGCGCGTCCTTCTTCGCCGCCTTGCGCATCGCCGCCAGCGGGTCTTCGGAAATGCCGGGCAGCTTGTCGAACTTGAGTTCGCTGGACTTGCCCGTGG
>NZ_JBFBCE010000314.1:0-1001 GCF_040689595.1 Streptosporangium sp. NPDC051023
GGCGCCAGCAGCGCGGCCGCCGACGTGCTCGGCGCGCATCAGTTGGTGGAGCGCCGCGCCGCGCAATGCCCCGACGCCGTCGCCGTGCGTTACGGCGAACAGGCGCTGAGCTACGCCGAATTCAACCGCAGCGCCAACCGCTTGGCGCGGCTGCTGCTCGCGCGCGGCATCGCGCCCGGTTCGCGGGTGGCGCTGTGCCTGCCGCGCAGCATCGACCTGATCGTGGCGACGCTGGCGACGCTCAAGGCCGGTTGCGCCTACGTGCCGGTCGATCCGGCGTATCCGCCGGCGCGCCGCGCTTACCTGTTGGCCGACGCCGATCCGGCCTGCGTGCTGACCACGCAGACGTTGGCCGCGGACAACGCCGAAGTCTTCGCCAAGCGCGCGCTGCTGTGCCTGGACGATGCGGCGCTGCCGGCCGAGCTGGCCGGATTCGATGCGGACGATATCGCCCCGGCCCGAGTCGACCTGTCGCCCGACAGCGACGCCTATGTGATCTACACCTCCGGCTCCACCGGCGAGCCCAAGGGCGTGATGGTGGAACACGCCAACCTGACCAACCTGGTCGGCTGGCATTGCGAGAGCTTCCCGCTGCAACCCGGCGAGCGCACCGCGGCCATGGCCGGCGTCGCGTTCGACGCCTGCACCTGGGAAATCTGGCCGGCGCTGAGCATGGGCGCGACCCTGGCGCTGCCGCCGCAGGCCGCGGCCGGCGATCCGCTGCAGCTGCTGCAGTGGTGGCAGGCGCAGGAGCTGCACAGCGGCTTCCTGGTGACCGCGCTGGCCGAGATCGTGCTGTCCGACAGCGCGCTGTCGAACGAGTCCGCGGCCCAGCCGGGCAGGGCGCTGCGCAGCCTGCTGACCGGCGGCGACCGCCTCAGCCGTCTGCCCGAGCGCGAGCTGCCGTTCCAACTGATCAACAACTACGGCCCGACCGAAACCACGGTGGTGGCGACCTCCGGCCGCCTGCGCGGCGACGATGCCGCCCTGCACATCGGCCG